>CANPNQ010000024.1 GCA_947575425.1 uncultured Erysipelotrichaceae bacterium | reverse complement strand
TTGTATGCTTTTTTGAGCAAAAAGACAATCTCCTGCATGAAAGTGTTCCTTCTACTAACGGAATTCTTCCTATATCACAAAACCAAAGGAAAAATGAAACAAATTCAGATTTTGCATTGTAAAAGCATAGAGAATTGGGCTATAATTACCGTAAAGAAAGCAGGTATCATGTATGAAAATAGCGAATGAGCGTTACGAAATGACATTTTGCAGCAGAGGAGGAGAGATGGCGTCCTTTTTGGATAAGCAAACAGGAATTCAATATCTCTATCAAGGAGACACTGAATATTGGGGCGGTAAAAATCCCGGATTATTTCCGATTGTAGGGAACACCTTTGATGGTTCCTATGAGATCAATGGCAAGCGCTATGCGATGAAAAATCACGGTTTGGTGCGTTATGCGGATTTGGAATGTATTCATCATGATGATAGCAGTATCTGTTTTGAACTGAAAGATAATGAGGAGACAAGAAAACAATATCCCTTTTCCTTTGTATATCGTGTGAGCTATATATTGGAAAACAACCGCTGTACCGTCACTTATGATATCACCAATACTTCCGATAGAGATATGCCCTTTACCTTTGGTCTTCATCCGGCATTTTTATGTCCTTTGTGCGATGGGGAACAATTTAGCGATTATCACTTGCATTTTTCCAGTCTTGAGCAGGTGACACAAATTCTCCCTTATGCGGATAAGCAACGACCACCCAAAAGAATTCCGGTGACATTTCAAGATCTGCCTTTGTCCTATGATTGGATCATTGATGCTTCCACGATCATCTATGAGGGATGTAAAAGTGCACATTTGACCTTGCAGGGCAAGGAACACGGCGTTAAGATATCGATCGGCGGTTATCCTTATCTGGCCATCTGGACACCGAAAGAGGGGGCATCGTTTGTATGCTTGGAACCATGGTATGGTCATGGTGATTTCACCAAAGAAAAAGTGCCCTTTGAACAACGAGAAGGAATGATGAAGCTATCAAGCAATCGCAGCTTTACCACCTCTTATACCATTGAGGTTTTCTAACAATTCTTGTGAGATCCGTATGTCACTTTGATGTGCGGATCTTTTTTTGAATCTTTTATATACCGAGGAAGCCAAAGATCACAAAGGCAATCACACCTGACATCAGTGCCTGTACCATGCGAAAACAGAAATAGGTCCCATAGGATAAGGCGATATGCTCACTCATGGAAAGGACCTGCATATGCACACACAATCCGCCGAATGATAGTAACATACTGATTAGAATCAGGCGCATTTCCAAGGACAGGGAAAGCGAAGAAAGAGTGACACAGCCAGAGGAAAACTCGCTGATTACAGTGAGCGGTGTCTGTAAAAAGGAAGGAAAAAGGGGCAAAAGCACTCCGCATATACTGATACAAAGCATAAGATATCCCCCCATCATATAAAGCGCTTTGCCACTGTCAAGCATTGCTGTTTTGATCGTTTCCACCAAGGCAGGGGTATCTCTGTATTCAATGATATCGGGTATGGCTTCTTTTCTTGTCATTGCCAATAAAATGAAGCCGCTTAACAGCTGAATGGCAAACAATGTGATACCGATCTTCGCACTGCCAAATAAGACGCTGCCAAGAGTCATAATTACAAATCCGGGTGTCGCAAACGAACAGGTGCACACCAATCGCTTTCCCTGTGCTTTCTTCAGCCTGCCCATCGCCACCTGTTCATCGATAAACGCCGCTCCTGCGGGAAATCCCAACAGCATCAATGCCGCCACATAGGAGACACTATGGGTACCAATCCCAAACAAAGTCGGAAACAGCCATGCAAAAGGCTTCATCAGCCAATCAAAGGCGGGAAAGGCAAACAGCACCTTGACGATCACCATAATACAAAATAAGGAAGGCACCAGTGTTTCAAACCACAAACGCAATGCATAAAGCGAACGCTCATAGTTGATACCGCCATACCAAAGCATCCTTCCAAGCAAAGCAAACAAAAGAATAGAAACGATATATTTTCGCATCAGTATCACCCTATGATAACCATATGAATGCCAAGGAAAATTCATGAAAAAACTTTATCGAAACATGAAAATATGATAAAATGAGGAACGATTTGAGGTGTTTTTATATGATGAAATTTTTCGTTGCCCATATGATTCCTGCTCATGAGGAAATCCATGATCCTAAAGTACGGGAAAACTATGGCAATTTGACAAGCATCGTCGGAATATGTGCAAATATTGTTCTTTTCTTAGGTAAGTTTTTGATCGGAACACTGGTGAACAGCGTATCGATAACAGCAGATGCGGTGAATAACTTATCTGATGCGGGAAGCTCTTTGATCTCTTTGATTTCCTTTAAACTAAGCAGTCGTCCGGCGGACGAAGAGCATCCCTTCGGCCATGCTCGCTATGAATATATCGCTTCGATGGTAGTTGCCATTGCCATCTTACTGTTGGGCATTGAATTGATTCGAACTTCCTTTGACAAGATCCTGCATCCGGAAGCGATTGCATTTTCCTTCGCATCCATTGCTATTCTGATCGCATCTATCGTTGTCAAGTTTTGGATGTATTCCTATAATAAACACTATGGTAAATTGCTGAACAGCGCTGTGATGGAGGCGACCGCAGCCGATTCCCTT
Source organism: uncultured Erysipelotrichaceae bacterium (assembly GCA_947575425.1). Taxonomy (GTDB): domain Bacteria; phylum Bacillota_I; class Bacilli_A; order Erysipelotrichales; family Erysipelotrichaceae; genus C-19. The sequence goes on along the minus strand of CANPNQ010000024.1, from coordinate 6,180 downwards.
TCTGATTGCATGGCGACTACAGCGGTATTACTCTCCACTTGCATCTCTCCGCTGATCCACTTCAATTTAGATGGTTATATGGGGGTAATCGTTGCGGTATGCATCATCATTGCCGGAGGAAAAATCATCAAGGAGACGCTGGATTCTTTGTTGGGATCTTCTCCAAGCGAAGAGGAGGTAAAAGAGATCGTCACCTTAATCAAGAGCTATGAAGGCGTACTTGGCATCCATGATCTGATGATCCATGATTATGGGCCACAGAGTCGTTTCGGTTCCGTTCATGTAGAAGTATCGGGGAAAGAGGATATTTTCTTATCACATGATCTTATTGATAATATTGAGCGGGACATTCAGGAAAAGCTGCGCATCCAGATGGTCATCCATATGGATCCGATTGATTTAGAGGATGAGGAGACCAATGAGATGCGTGCCTATGTGAAGAAAATGATCACAGCGATTCATCCGGATCTCTCTATTCATGATTTCCGTATGGTTCGAGGAAATACTCATACCAATCTAATCTTTGATTGTCTGGTTCCCTATTCAGTCAAGATGAATGATGCCGCGATCCTTGAACAGATCAAGGAACAGATAGCCAAGCTGGATAAGACCTATTATGTGGTCGTTACTTTTGATCGTGCCTATACCAGTGATATCAGAAAGTAAAAAGACATGATAAAAGGCGTTTATAAAGCAGGAAAAACAGTCGAGAATGACGATGTCATTTCATGACTGCTTTTTCGTATCAAAATGAAGCAGCGAGAATAGGAGACGATGCATTTCAGCGAGTGGGAAGAGGCTCTCGGACAGGTAAAAAAAACTTTATTTTTTATACGATCTATGCTAAAGTAAGATCAAAGGCGGTGAGACAGGATGAAAGCATACGAGCGAATGAGTGCAGTTCAGCTGGTAAAGCAGGCACAGCGAGGGGATGAGCAAGCCTTTGCACAGCTGTATCAGCGTTATGCGCCTTCCATCTATTACTATGGCTTAAAGCTGTCTCACAATGAGGCGGATGCGAAAGATATCGTACAAGATACCTTTATTCAGGCACATCATTCGCTTTGTGACTTAAAAGATCCTAAACTGTTTAAGGTATGGCTGAATCGCATAGCCTTTACAAAGGCTGCTAAGCTATTTTCCAAAAACCGTACGATCAGTTTTGATCCCGATGATGCCAAGGTATGCGAGAGTGTGATTGAATCAAGGAGAGAATGTATTCCCCATGCCCAAATGCATTTTCAAAGCGATAAGGAGCTGCTGGACCATTTTATCGCTCAATTACCGTTTGAGCAGCGCTCGGCACTTCTTCTGATGTATTATGAAAGCTTTTCTTTACAGGAGATTGCACAGATCATGGAGACGCCGATCGGAACAGTAAAGTCAAGAATCCATAGCGCAAAAACTAAGTTGAATGAAATGATTGATTTATATGAGGATCGCAATCAGATCAAGTTATCCTTTCACGGGGATACGCTTGCGGCATCCCTTGGTGTGCTGGGAGGTAAAGAGCTGTTAAAGGGAAGCGTGATCAACTGGTATCATGGTATTACCAAGCTTTGCTCGATTTCCAATGTGGCAATAGCAGCGGTGAGTGTGAGCTGTGCCGTAGTGTTGGTGGCAGGAGGTATGCATGCAGAGAATGTTTGGAATGGGGGAGAGGAAGAAACGAGTTTCATCGCGGCAAAGGATGAGAGAGATCTGCGTCCCTTTCCTCCCGTTATCTACCAGCAGATTACCTACCAGCGGGCGGACGATGCCTATTATGCGCTGATCCGATTTGCTCATTGTCAAATTGATATGGATCAAAGATCCGATGCGGAATTAAGGGAGATTCATCCTCTATATGAGGGTTTAAAGGCGTATGGCAGTATTTATTATGAGCGCTTGGTGGAAGAACAATGGGTTTCGGCATATGAAGCACGACTGTCAGCGATAAGACAGTAGAGATATGAAGATGGATCGGAATGCATGTAGGGAAAGCGTATCTTATTTACGAAAACAAGGAATGGGGGATGTCGATTTTGGTTTGATTCTTGGATCGGGATTGGGGGAACTGGCAGATCTGATCGATAATCCCATCGTATCGGATTATGCCCAAATTCCGCATTTTCCGATTTCTACGGTAGCGGGTCATGCCGGAAAGCTGATATATGGCACATTATCCAATAAAAAGGTGTTGGTAATGCAGGGGCGCTTTCATTATTATGAGGGCAATTCCATGGCAGCGCTGACGGTTCCGGTAAGAGTGATGAAGGAGCTGGGAGCGCATTCTTTGATTGTAACCAATGCGGCAGGCGGTGTGAATGTGAAGTATCATCCCGGAGAGTTAATGCTGATTCAGGACCACATCAATTTTATGGGCAATCATCCCCTCATCGGCAAAAATGAGGATGCATGGGGACCTCGCTTTCCCGATATGAGTCATGCTTATGATGAAGCATATCGTACCGTTGCCAAACAGGTCGCTGCGAGTGCACAGATCGAATTACAAGAGGGAGTTTATATGGCATTCAGCGGTCCTACCTATGAAACTCCGGCAGAGATCAGAATGGCTAGAGCGATGGGAGCGGATGCGGTCGGTATGTCAACGGTTCCGGAGGTTATCGTTGCCAATCATATGGGAATGCGGGTACTCGGCATTTCCTGTATTACCAATCTGGCGGCAGGTATGCAGGCAAACCTCAATCATGCGGAGGTTGTGGAAACGACAAATCGTGTCAAGCATGCATTTCAAGATCTGGTGTTGGCGATTCTTGAAGCATTATAATGTCCGAATGAGGATAAGATAATATGGGTGAAACGCTGCGGTAAGCGGAAAGGACTACAGAAGCTCTTGATAGACAGGAAGGTAAGCAGACAATTTGCCTTCTTTTTATTGTCTGTTCCAACGAGGAGTACATCTGATCAATCCCTTTCTTGCCATCTTCTATCAGGCAAGGCATAATAGCTTTGCGTCTGACAATACATAAGAAGTATATACCATAAGAAAAGGTAAGTTACAATGATATGCAGGTAACCTGCCTTTTATTTTTCCCATCCTTCCTGTAAAATAAGGAAGAAGGATGGGAGTGTGCGTATGAAGCTGAAAATGGAAGAAAGTGCGGATCTTAGTGAAATTGAAATCACAGTGCGATATCCGGCGATGAATCATGAGGTCAAGCAGTTGTATCATGCGATACAGGCTTGTACCATTACCCTTCAGGGAGAAAAGGATGGCGGTTCGTATCCATTGAGTATAGAAACCATTTTATACATAGAATCCGTGGATGATCATACCTTTCTGTATTGTGAAAGCAGTGTGTATGATTCTCATCAAAAGCTATATGAGCTGGAGGAGTGCTTGAAGCATACCGCATTTGTACGGATCTCCAAATCCTGTATAGCCAATACGGATTATCTGGTTCATGTGAAGCCTCTGTTCGATGGAAAGTTTATTGCCACCTTGACGAACGGAGAAACCTTGGTGATCAATCGCCATTATGTAAAGGGCTTTAAGGAGGTATTGGGTTTATGAAGCATGACTTGTTTCGGCAGTGTTTGATCGGAACCTGTATTAGCTTCAGTGTGGAGCTGTTAGCTTTTTCACTGTTGCCGGATCCTTTGGTTCCCGCATTGAATCGTACTACGATCTTACAGACCTTTGTGATTTGCGTATGCTGTTCGATTGGGGCATTGACACCCTTTGCGTGGATCGAGCATATGATCAAGGCGTATCTGTTATCGGCAATTCAGCTGTTGAGTGTCTTATTCGGTATGGGGATGTTTGTTTTTGATCTCATTCCCTTTGATTGGGGTGTGGCTGTAACCATTATCATCTGTTGTATCGTGATTTATGCGCTGTGCTCTCTGTCGTTTGCCCGAAAGGATGAACAGGATGCCGATTTGATCAATCAGCACTTGCAAAAACGCAGGAAAGCGCATATGCGTCGGAAGGAGGATGTAAGGCAGAATGATATGGGGGAGTGGGAGTCATGAAAATATAAAGGGCAGAGATAGTAAAATATATACAGAAAAGATGTGTATAAGGAAAATATATATTAGGAGAGAAATTGATTGAACAGATAGAGTGAGCATATAAAACAGAAATCAAGAGGAAAAGAGAAATTGAAATTAGAAGAATGCGAGATAAAATATGCAGGAAAAGTGAAATACAGGTTTTTATCTGTATTACAAGGAGGAAATGTACATGGGACATATGATTGAGGTAAGGGGGTTAAAAAAATCCTATGGGAGTGTGGAGGCTGTCAGGGGAATTGATTTTACGATGGAGGAAGGGCAACTTTTTGCCTTTCTTGGTCCTAATGGGGCAGGCAAAAGCACCTCGATTCATATCATCACAACCTTTTTAAAAGCAGATGAAGGAGAAGTGAGGATTGATGGTCTGATGCTGGGAAAGGAAGATCAAAAGATCCGTCATCTGATTGGAGCTGTGTTTCAGGATGGTTATCTGGATGGACAGTTAAGTATTGAGGAAAATCTTAAGGTGCGTGCTTCCTTGTATGGGATAAACGCAAGGGAATTGAGACAGGCAGTAGAACGCGTATGTACGCTGTGTGATCTCAACGATATTCGCAAGTGCAAATACGCAGCTTTGAGCGGTGGACAAAGACGACGTTGTGACATTGCGAGAGCCTTATTGCATCAACCGAAGCTGTTATTTTTGGATGAGCCGACCACCGGTCTGGATCCGAAAACAAGAGCGATGATCTGGGAGGTCATTACCCGTTTACAGAAAGAGGAGAATATGAGTGTCTTTTTGACCACTCATTATATGGAAGAGGCAAAAGACGCGGATGAGGTTGTTGTCTTAAAGCAGGGACTGATTCAGGGAAAGGGGACACCGGCGGAATTAAAACGTCATTTTGCCCATAATCATCTGCGCTTATATACCAAATCCCCCAAACAGTTAAGCCAGTGTCTGGAAGAAAAAGGAATCTCCTATATCCAGCATGTGGATGTATTTGAAATTTCGCTGTCCACTACGATGGATGCGCTTCCTATTTTGAAGGAGCTATCCGGATATTTTGAGGATTTCGAGGTAATCTTGGGAACGATGGATGATGCGTTTTTGGCGATCATTCAAGAGGAGGGATTGGCATGAGGGTGTTAATTCATCGCAATTTAAAACTATTTTTCAGAGACCGCATGGCGGTGTTTTTCTCCCTGCTGGCAGTCTTTATTTCGATCACATTGTATGTGCTGTTTCTCTCCAGCACGATGATGGATGGTGAATTGGGGCAATTATCCAATGGGAAAGAAATGTTAAATCTGTGGTTATTGGGGGGACTTATGAGTATGGGGGCGGTGACGACGACTCTTGCCGGCTATGAAACGATGATCACAGATCGGGTGGATGGTAAGGAAAAGGATTTTTTTGTCTCCAGCATGCCGCGCTACCGCTTGGCAACATCCTATATCATCGCCGCCATTATCATTGGATTCACCATGGTATCACTTACCCTGTTTATGGGGATGGTATTCTTTTATATGGCGGATGGCGTGACGCTTACCCTTGCCCAGATCGCAAAGTCTTTGATTATCTCTTTGGGTAATGTGACAGCGAGTGCGGTGATCCTTTTTCCACTCATGCAGAGACTAAAGTCACGCAGTGCCTATTCCAATTTTTCGGCTTTAATAGGAACATTGGTCGGGTTTCTACTTGGTGTTTATATTCCGATCGGGGTTCTCCCTTCCTTTGCACAGATGCTGATCAAGCTGTTTCCGATCACCCATGGATGTGCCTTGCTTAGAAGCTTATTTACCCATGAGCTCTTGACAGATGCCATTCCTGTGAATGATATCGTAGTACAGGTTGAGGAGGAATTGGGGAATACCCTTACTCTTGGCGATCATCTGATGAGTACCAATGAGCATGTGATTGTGTTGCTGGGCGTGTGCATCCTATTTGCCATGCTTTCACTATGGTGTTATCATCACCGCAAATAACGCTAAGATCCAGTCGCATCAGTGCGCATAAAATCATGATTGTATAAAGAGATTCAATGGATATACAAAGAGATAGGAAGCAATCATATATACATACTATAATGTAATAATTATTTCAATCAAATCATGTATAAATAATAATATTAACTGAAATTATTCGTCAAAATTGTTATTTTTTACCAAAAAAGGGTTGAAAAAAGAAGAGCGAAGGTATATGCTAAAGACACAGGA
>CANPNQ010000023.1 GCA_947575425.1 uncultured Erysipelotrichaceae bacterium | reverse complement strand
CTAAAGAATATGTTAAGCAAAGAGATGAAACGATATATGGATGAGCGTTTCACAGATCGCTCATTTTATATGATTCGCATTTTTCAAATTTTACCTGTGTTTTTTTTTATCCTATGAACCGTTTGAAAAAGAAATGATTTGCTTAATACATCCAGTTTCGATACAATAATAGGGAAAAGAGGATCTGTTATGCAAGATGTGGAATTATTAGCTCCGGCAGGATCGATGGAAGCATTGATCGCAGCGGTTCAAAATGGCGCGGATGCGGTCTATCTGGGCGGCATGATGTTTGGCGCAAGAGCGTTTGCGAACAACTTTACCAATGAAGAAATGGTGAGTGCCTTACAATATGCGCACAGCTACGGTGTAAAGGTTTATGTCACAATGAATACGCTGTTATTTGAAGAAGAAATGGAGGAAGCATTTGCCTATGCGCGCTTTTTGTATGAGCATGGCGTAGATGCCCTGATCATTCAGGATCTCGGATTGTTTGATCTGCTTCACCAAAGCTTTCCTGATTTAGAGCTTCATGCCTCAACGCAAATGCACATTCACAATGAGGCAGGTATTACCATGATGCGGGATGCGGGGATGAAGCGAATTGTATTGCCCAGAGAGACAACGATCGAGGAAATCCGCCGCTATGCTTCCCTTGGAGTGGACTTGGAAGTATTTGTACAGGGAGCATTGTGTGTCAGTTACAGCGGTCAATGTCTCATGAGTGCGAAAAAGCTGGGCAGAAGCGGGAATCGGGGGGCTTGTGCCCAGATGTGTCGGATGAAATACCGTCTTGCCAAACAAAATGGGGAGAAATTCACCTATTTGGATCAGGCAGGGGAGTATTTGTTAAGCCCTAAGGATCTCCATACGCTGCATCGCATTCCCGAGCTGATCGAGGCAGGAATCACCTCGTTTAAAATCGAAGGCAGAATGAAGCGCAGTGAATATGTGGCGGTCATGGTATCGTGGTATCGCAAGGCAATCGATGCATATCGCAAGAAGGAAGCCTTTGATGGAAAAAAAGCGGTCGAAGAAATGAAAAAGATCTTCCATCGCGGATTCAGCGAAGGATATTTGTTTTCGCAGTCGGGACGGGCATTGATGAATCCCTATCGCCCCAATCATATGGGGATTGAAGTGGGCAGAGTCCTCTTGAAAAAAGGGAACCGCGTCCGCATTCAATTATGTGCGCCTTTGCGCCAATATGATGGAATTCGCTTTCTGTGTGAGGGTGAGGACGTTGGCTGTAAGGTCAACAAGCTGTATCGAAACCAGCGGTTGGTGAAGGAAGCCAATCAAGGAGAAACGGTAGAAATGGAGATCCACGCATATCTATCCAAAGGTGTGAAGGTCGTCAAAACAAGTGATTATAATCAGTTGGAGGAGATCCGTCATACCTATGAGATACAACAGCGTAAGATTCCCGTCACGATGAAATTATATCTGCATAAGGAGGAGAAGCCAAGGCTAAATGTTTCTGATGAGCAGGGACATCAATGTGAGATCATCGGAGATCATTGTGCAAAACAGGCAAACAAAACGCCTTTGACGATAGAACGGGCGAGTGAGCAGCTCGCTAAATGCGGTGATACGATTTTTTCTCTCAAACAGGCAATCTGTGATATGGATGAGGATGTGACGATACCGATTAAAGAACTGAATGAATTGAGAAGAAAGGCGCTAAAGGAGCTATATACCAAGCGTATCGCAATCGCTCCGCGCAGCTACAGCGATTATCATCGTCATATTTCTCTCACACCCATCCATGGCATATATGTATCTGTTGCCACTCAAGCGCAATATGAGGCAGCCATCCACATGGGACTCACCCATATCTATGCAGAATCACCCTTGTATCGCAACTGCCTAGTCCAAGGACACAAGATCGGTTACAGCGGTAAGCGCATCATGAAAGAAGCTTATCCGGATACGCAGATTCTGTTTTGCGAAAACAGCGGCATCACCCACGCTGAGGCAATCGCCGAGCATTTTGTCAATGTGACAAATTCTTATGCGGCGGCGTTTCTATTTTCTTATGGTGTAAAAGGGATCGTATTATCCACGGAATGTACCTCCTTCCAGCGCCAAGAGCTCATACGGGTCTTTCATCAGCGCTATGGCGTAGCGGGCAGCTTTCTTTCTTATGGCTATGGCAGAGAGGAACTGATGGTGATGGAGTATTGTCCGATTAACACCTGTCTTTTCGCACAGGGAAAAGGAGCCTGTCAGCTTTGTAAGAAAGAGAACGCTTATGTCTTGGAGGATCTACATCATCGCCGTTATCCCTTATATGGGGATGAGGATTGTCGGATGCATATCATGGATGATACGGTACAACCCTCATGGGAATTGGCAGATGCCATCTTTTTGCGCTTCTATCATGAGACAAAGGAGCAGGCAGAGCAACTGATCCAAACAGCCATGCAATACCTCAATGCAAAGGAAAATTCATGAATCTAGGGGAAACTGTTTCATGGTATATTGCCGCTATGGGACATAGGAGTGAAAGATAAATGCGATAAAATACAAATTCATGCATTTTTATCTTTCCCATGAGTGGAAAATCATGGTATACTTATAGCATAGGATGTGGTCGGATGCGAGGGAAAAGCATGTTATGGACCTTAGCGGTTCTTTTTGTTTTGCGATCAGATATGGCTTTGCCAAACCAATTCGAATTTCGCTTTTCCTTGGAAAAGGAGGAGATCCATCTGGAGATCGGAGCGGTGGACGCATTCGAGCCTTATACCTATCTCTTACAAAACCGTCATGCGATAGCGGAAGAGTATCAGACACAGTATGAAGCGGTTGGAGAGGTGGATGTCAGCCAAATGGGGGAATATGATGTGACCTATGGCAACAAATTGTCTTTGCGTGTGGTTGTCGAAGATACCACGCCGCCCACGCTTACGCTCAACGCATTGAGCTTAGCGCAGAATGCCGCATTTCAATGGGATGAGGCGACCAAGGCAAAGGTTGTTGCGAGTTTAAGCGATAATGAAACGGATGATGAAACCTTAAAGGAAAACTTTCAATGCGAGGATGTGGACACCAGCATTGCGGGAAAACACAGTGTGCTATGTCAGGTCAATGATAACAGCGGTAATATCACCAGCAGCGCATTGACGGTTACGATACAGGCGCCGATAAGCAAGCCCATGGTCGCAATGGAGGCAAGAACTCGAACGGTATTATCGATACCGGCGATCTACTACGGCGGTTTTGAAGTGACTCAGATCAGAGAGGTTGCCAATGAGGTCAATCGCTATCGCAGTGCATATGGATTATCACCGCTTACCTTGGATCTTGGACTTTACCACAATGTGACCTATCTACGGGCACAGGAGGTGGCGATTAAGTTTTCTCATACGAGACCGAACGGAAAGCCTTGTCATACCATTTATGCGGACTATGGCTTGGGGTATGGTTCCGAAGGAGAGAATATCGCAAGAGGGCAGACCTCGGCACAGGAGGTCGTCAGTGATTGGATGAATTCACCGTCTCATCGGGCGAATATCTTGCGTCCCGAGTTTACTCGCATGAGCATTGGACTTGTGAACAGCGGCGGCGTTTGGGTGTGGGTACAAGCATTTTTCTCTTGATAGGAAGGAATACGCAAAAGATTCTGTATCCAAAAATAAGCGCTATGCATAGGATCGCATTATTTAGCAAAAAAAGCGTGTCTTAGCGATGCTTTGACAGCATCTGGACACGTTTTTTCTATGTCATTGTGTTTGTTTTAATAGGTAGCCGCGTCTCGATATCTTATGGTTGAGACTGAAATATCCATATATGGTATTTTTGAAAAGCTGTGATGATAGATCAGTGAATGGAAAAGCCACCGTCAATGGGAATGATACACCCGTTCATATAATTGCTTGCGGAGGATGCCAGAAGCAGTAATAGCCCATCCACATCTTTGTAACAGCCCCATCGCTTTGCAGGAATCTGGGCTAAAATGCTGTGATCATAAGTACCGTTTTCATTCATCTGTAACGATGTGCCTGTCGTCATATAGCCAAAGGAAATTGCATTCACCTGAATGTCGTGTTCCCCATATTCATTAGCCAGTGCTTTGGTAATCGCTTCAATCGCCCCCTTACTGGCAATAAAGGGGAGAAAATCATTGCCAAAGCGCTGAGAGAGCACACTGGAGGCATTGATGATCTTACCGCCATGCCCCTTTTGAAGCATGACTTTAATCACTGCCTGCGATAAGAAGAAGCATGCCTTTGTATTGATATCCATCACCGCATCATAACTCTCTGCACTGACTTCAAGGGTAGGGGACTTGCGAACGATGCCCGCAAAATTCAATAAAATATCGATGCCTCCATATATTGCCATGCATTCCTTGACCACCTGATCAATCACTCCGGGAGTAGTGAGATTGGCAACCATCGAATGATACCTCCTTCCACAGGCTTCTACCTCCTGTTTCAAATGACTGTCATCTCCGATGCTGACACCAAAAATATCCGCTCCTGCACGTGCCAGTGTCAATACACAGGCATAGCCAAGACCTTGGGAACAGCCGCTCACCAAGGCAATCTTTCCCGATAAATCAAAACATTCCATTGTGTTACCTCCATCCTATATCCTTAGTATGCACAAAGCAAGGATTCTCAAACAAGAAAAACCGTTGTTTTCTTATCTTATCTTAGGTTTGGGAATAAAAATGCTTTCCCTTTGCGTAATAACAGCGAAGCTCTATCCTAAGAATTATACAGCCCAGTGAGGAGAATCCATTTGTCACCATAGAATAGGAAAGGAATAAAAAGTATATAAAAAAGCCATTCCCAAAGGTATGGCATTACGCAAGATTGCGATCATGGTATTAAATACCAATGCATATATACGCTGTTTCCGTACCATCAAACCAAAAAGAGAATTAAAAGAAAAAGCGTGACTCATGATAGGTTTTTAAAATATCATAAGCGATCGGCAATAGAACGATAAAGGTTAGAAAATACTGTCCGACAAAGATCAACAGCGAGGATCCGTCATGATTCATGGAACCGTAATACAGATACGGATGCAGGTATTCATACAGCTTTGGAAAGAAATAATATATCAGCTCATAACCGTAATAGGAGAGCGGTAAACCGATCAAAATACCGGCCCAGATCCAGCGATTGATGAAGTAATTGTTGGAAAACATGATAAACAGAGCGATAAATACGCTGATAAGGGCAAATAGTGCATATAGAACATATTGATTCGGAAAGGTGAAATATACAGTTAATCCGATCGTATAACAAAATAAGATACAAAAACTGGTTAATATACCGCGCATAATTTGTTTTTTGGCACCCATAAGCTCACTCCTCTTTCTATAAATAAGAAGCTTTTTATCCTTAAAAAGTTCTAAGAAGCATCGTGCCAAGTTTTACCAGAAAAATCCATGCCGCTTTGTATGGAAATGAAAATGACATAAAATCAGCGTATAGATGGAGAATGATGGTGAATGTCTTGGACAACCGCAAAAAAATATACGAATTTCAAGCGGTTTGTGAATGTGAAAATCAACTGAAAATTGTGATCGTTTATCGTTTTTTTGCTTTGCGATGGTGCTCCAACAGCTCGAGCCACTCCGCAAGGGAAGCGTACGCTGTATGCAGGTGCTGGTTGGGAAACGCTTTTTTCAGACGCTGCCGGGCAGCCTCATATGCTTCACTGCGCTGTGTTTTGGCAAGAGCATCCCGCAAAATAGAAAGCAAACGCTCATCCGTATCCGTGGAAGCAAGCGCCATCCTGATACGCTCATGCAGGGGCGCATTGCTTGTCTGATCCATCTGCCGCAAGCACTCCTTGAGTTGGCATAAGGTCTCCTCTGCCGCAAGGAAGCGCTTATTTTGATGAAGCAGGGTAGTGATGGTATGATACAGATCATAGCTAAATCCTGCGATATAAAGCAAAGGCAATGCGTAAAACAAAATCGTGGGGATACGCTCGATTAGGGTACAGATGGTGGGGTGAAGCCAATACATCACGATCAGTGCCATGAGACTAGATAGCAGCGAATTGCGCAGGCATACACGTCCATTTATATGGAAGTAACGATTGGAGTAGTCCCACCATGTGGTATGAAACAAGCATTCCATCCCCCAGCTTGTCACATATTCCAATAGGCTGGTCACAAGCATGCCGAAAAGAAAGATCCATACCGGTTGATTGGCAAAGGGCATCAAAAACCACAGCACCAATAAAGCGCCGCAGCCATAGATCGGGCAATAAGGCCCCCATAAGAAGCCCCGGTTGATAAAGCGTTTGGCGGGAATTCCGCAATAGAGGCATTCACACAGCCACCCACCGCTGCTATAAATGATAAAATACCACAAATGCTCGATGATCGTTTCCATCAAATTTCTCCTTATGCATTTGTGAGCTCTTTCGCTGTCTCCTCGCCAAAATGCTCATATAATCGGGCATTCGCCAGCATGAGCTTCAAGCGGTTTTCCTGATTGACACTGGTGGCGCTGGGATCAAAGTCAAGGGCGACGATGTTGGAAGCAGGATAGCGATCCTTTAGCTTACGCATCATACCTTTGGCGACGATATGATTGGGCAGACAGCCGAAAGGCTGACAGCATACGATGTTATTGACCCCGCTGTGGATGAGCTCGACCATCTCACTGCTCAGCAGCCATCCTTCCCCCATTTTCACTCCGCGATCAATAATCCCTTCCCGATCCTTGATGATCTCATGGAAGGGTGCAGGAGCGCGGAAGGTGCCATCCGCTTTAATGATATCCGCAATGCTTTGTTGGAGCGTTTGAAGATAAGCACTTGCCCATGCCGCAAGCTTGGCGGCTTTTTTATTTCGATCGTAATATTCATAATCGATCTTTGCATTTTCCAGACAATACAGGGCGAAATCCAATACGCCGCTGACAACGGGTTCGCATCCCTCTTTGATTAAAAATTCCTCTAGCCTGCGATTGCCTAAGGGCGCGTATTTCATATAGATCTCTCCGACAATTCCCACCTTGATTTTCGTCTGGGAGGAGCGGGGAACAGCACCATAGGCTTGTACAATCTGAGTCACATTTTTGCGGATGTGGGTAAATCGCAGAGAATCCATCTGATCGCACAATGTCTGAATCCAAGCTTTTGTGAGTCGATCACAGGTGCCTTGTTCAATTTCATAGGGCTTGAGTTGATTGCCCAGCCACATTAAAACATCTCCATAGAGAAATCCGGCGGCCAATTTGACCAAAAGCTTCGGGGTAAGATGAAAACCGCTGTTTTTTTCCAAATGAGAAAAATTGACGGAGATGACTGGGACTTGGGAAAAGCCTGCCTGAATCAGTGCTTTTCGTAACAGGTGGATGTAGTTGCTGGCACGACATCCGCCTCCGGTCTGGGTGATGGCAAGCGCTACATGATCGATATCATAGCGTCCGCTTTTCAAGGCCTCCATCATCTGTCCGATGACAAGCAATGCGGGATAGCACGTGTCGTTGTGTACATGGCGCAGTCCTTCCTCAATGATGCGTTGATCATCATTGTGCAATACCTCGATACGATAGCCCTCCTGAACCAAAATGTGCTCCAGAAAACAAAAGTGAATCGGCAGCATCATCGGCACAAGAATGGTATGGGTATGTTTCATTTCCTTGGTAAATTCGATTCGTTTGATCTCCGGCATAAGCTCACCTTTCTTCCATCGCAGCTTTTAAGCTGCGTACCCGTATGTTCACCGCTCCCAAATTGTCCACTTCATCAATCTTGATCTGCGTATACAGCTTGCCTGCATCCCGCAAAATCTCCTTCACTTCATCACCGGTGATCGCATCGATGCCGCAGCCGAAGCTGACGAGCTGAATCAACTGAATGTTAGCATGTGTGGCGACATAGCGAGCCGCATTGTACATCCGGGAGTGAAAGGTCCATTGATTTAAGACATTGCGTTTTTCATAGGCCATTCTCGGCAGGGCATTTTCACTGATGACGACGAAATCCAAATTGGTAAGCAGCTGATGAATTCCATGATTGATCTGCGGATCGATATGGTAGGGACGCCCTGCCAGTACGATGATCGCCTTATCGTGCTTTTGCGCAAATCGGATGGCTTGCTTGCCCTGTGCCAGCAGGTCGCTGTGATATGCATGATAGGCTTGATAGGCAGTCTTTGCCGCTTCTCGTATCGCTGCTTTGTCCTCGCAAATGCCATATGGTTGAAGCACTTCACGGATGCGCTTTACGAAGTTTTTGGGATCCTGTAAATACAGATAGGGGTACAGGAAGGTGTTGATATCCACATCGGTATTCGCAGCGATGACCTCAGGGTAATACGCGACGATCGGACAGTTGAAATGGTTGTCCGCCATATGTTCGTCAAAATGATAAGACATACAGGGATAGAAGATGAAATCCACCTTCTTTTCCATGAGCGAAAGGATATGACCGTGTACCAGCTTTGCCGGATAACAGGCGGTATCGGAAGGGATGGTATGCTGGCCCTTGGCATATAACTTGCGGGAGCTGGGATCGCTTAAAACCACCCGATAATCCAAGGCCTGAAAGAAAGCGGACCAAAAGGGCAGGGTGTCGTACAGATTTAAAACAAGCGGGATTCCGATGGTACCCTTGTTTCCCTGATCGCTGATACAGCGCCGCAGTGCTTCATATTGATAAATGTATAGGTTAGGCAATTCTTGCGCACTTGCCTTGCCAATGACAGGTCGCTCACAGCGATTGCCCGCAATGTGCCTTGTGCCATCCGCAAATTGGTTGATGGTTAAGGAACAGTGATTCGTACAAAGCGCGCAGTTGGTTGCCATCGTGCGATGGGTGAAATGCTGTAATTGTTCCAAATTGAGCATACTGCTTTTGCCCGTTGCCTTTTCCTTCGCGCATAATGCCGCTCCA
>CANPNQ010000022.1 GCA_947575425.1 uncultured Erysipelotrichaceae bacterium | reverse complement strand
GATATGATGCTTTCTTAACATATAGCGAAAGCCGTCAAAATCCGTATTGGTCCCATACAACTCGCCATCCTGTTTCAGAATCGTATTGACTGCACCGATCTGTTTGGCTTTTTCATCCACATGATCCAAGTATGCCATTGCTTTGATCTTATAAGGAATGGTTACATTGATCGCTTTAAAGGCTTTTTCCTTCATAAAGCGATGAAAGGCTTCCTCATGTAATGGACACAGCTCATAAGTATAATCTGCCAATCGCTCATGGATTCCCTTGGAAAAGCTGTGTGTGAGATGATCTCCGATCAATCCGTATTTCATAGCTGATTCCTCTTTTCTATGTAAGAGTTGTCTGTCAGTCGTTTATGGTCTTTGTATTCTTTTTGCTTCCTCATGTTTATTCACAAAAAAAGCATCCTGTGTTCACTGCTTCAGATGCTTTGTATACGCCTCGTAAATGGAAAATGATCCAATGCGATCACTTTGGTTTTACGAGGCTATCGAAAGGTAAAGGGAAAGACGAATATCAAAGAATGTTTCATTACTGACACTCCCATCTTGGGATAATCATACAGGAATCGAAACTGAAATGCAAGCAAAGAACTGAAAAAAGATGAAAAATTATGAAACAGGATGAAACACAATGAGTGTTGAAAGTGATGCATTGAGTCAGCATTCCCCAGTTTGGCATATTCTCAATGCCAAGAAATATAGATAAGGGAAAGAGGACGAAAAAGGAGAAGGAGGGAATCTAAAAAGAATAAAAAATTTTTATGTCATTAGAACTGATGGATAAAATCAGCCGATATTGGAACAAAGGAATGAATTAGCACTGGTTGTATCGTTTGTTTTCCTGTATAATTACTTTTAATTCAATGGAATATCCAACAGATTGATTTGATGCGGTTGACAGAGATACAGAAAACAGGAAGGGAAGCAGACATGAAAACAGTGAAAACGCGACATGGGGATTTGAATGCAGGAACAGTCAAATTGTGTGTTCCGGTATGCGAGCGGGAGTTCAATGGCATAGAGCAGGCGTGTGCGCTGTTACAAGAGGGAATAGATGTGGTGGAATGGCGCATGGATTTTTTCTTGGGGAAAACAAAAGCAGACTGGTTGAATGCCCTGCATCTGATACGGACACAGATCAAGGAACGCATGTTGCTTGTGACATGGCGCACCAAGCGGGAAGGGGGCGTACAGGAATGTAGCAAGGAAGAATATGTTACCTTGCTGGAATGGATGATTGCCAGTGGGGAAGCGGATATGATTGATGTGGAGCTATTTAGCGGAGAAGACACGGTGCATCATCTGATTCAACTGGCACACACTCATGGGGTAAGTGTCATCCTATCCAATCACGATATGCAAAAGACCCCAAGCAATGAGGCAATGATGATCCGTCTGTGTGCGATGGAGCGGATGGGAGCGGATATTGTAAAACTCGCTGTGATGCCAGAAAGCAAGCATGATGTCTATCGCCTCTTACAGGTGAGCAGTGAATACAGCGCGTCAAAGGATCGCCCTCCTGCTATTACCATGGCAATGGGCTCTCTTGGTCTCATCACCCGCATATGCGCAGAAATGAGCGGCTCCGTGATGAGCTTTGCTGCTTTGAATAAAGCAAGTGCTCCCGGTCAGCTGCCTTGGGAGCAGTTACTGGAACTGTTACGATTGTTTCATGCAGGCTATGGGAATTCTCAATGATATTTGAAAAAGCGTTGAAAACGAAGGACAGCACGCACACAGACTTGCGCTTCCCGTAAAAAATAGGTAAAATATTACACGATAGCGCATCCTGTATTTGGACAAGAATACAAAAGTTTAGGCATACACATAAAAAGGAAAGGCAGGAGAGGCTTATGTATCGAATATTACGAAAACAACGGCTGAATCCGACAGTCACAAGGATGGTCATCGATGCCCCAAAGGTTGCGCGGAAAGCACAGGCAGGGCAATTTGTGATTTTACGGGTCAAGGAGGATGGAGAGCGCATCCCCTTAACGATCGCAGATTATGATGCTATGGCGGGGACGGTAACGATCATCTATCAGATCGTGGGTGCCACAACGATGCTGCTGGATCGCTTGGAACAGGGCGATGCAATTTTGGATTTCGTAGGTCCGCTGGGCAGACCCAGTGAGGTCAAGCATCTGCATAAGGTATGTGTGATCGGCGGCGGTGTCGGTTGTGCAATCGCTTATCCTACAGCGAAAGCGCTACATGAAAACGGTGCGGAGGTTACGCTGATCAGTGGTTTCAGAAACAAGGATTTGGTCATTTTACAAGAGGAGTTTCAAGCAGTAAGCAAAACGTGCCATTTGGTGAGTGATGATGGCTCTACCGGAAAAAAAGGTTTGGTTACTGATGTATTGAAGGAGCTAATCGAGCAGGGAGAATCATTTGATGAGGTCATTGCCATCGGACCGCTTGTGATGATGAAATTTGTCTGTCTGTTGACAAAGCAATACAGCATCAAAACAATCGTCAGTATGAATCCGATCATGATTGACGGTACGGGAATGTGCGGCTGCTGCCGTTTAAGCGTTGGCGGTGAGATGAAATTCGCCTGTGTGGACGGACCTGATTTCGATGGTCATGCGGTTGATTTTGACGAGGCGATTTCACGAAGCAGTACCTATCGCGAGCATGAGAGGAAAGCTCGTGAGGAAGCTTGCAATCTGTTTCACAAGGAGGTAGCATCATGATCAATATGGCACTGGAAAAAGTAAAGATGCCGCTGCAGGATGGCGCAAGCAGAAGTAAGAATTTTGATGAGGTGGCACTCGGTTATACAAAGGAGATGGCGATGGAGGAGGCAATGCGTTGCTTAAACTGTGCCAATCGTCCTTGTGTCAGCGGTTGCCCTGTCAAAGTGAATATCCCCGATTTTATCGCCTGTGTGGCACAGGGTGATTTTGCGAAGGCCTATGCAGTGATTCATGAAAGTAGTTCACTTCCGGCAGTATGCGGTCGTGTTTGTCCACAGGAAACCCAATGTGAACAGAATTGTATCAGAGGTCGCAAAGGGGAACCGGTAGCGATCGGACGCTTGGAGCGTTTTGTCGCAGACTGGTATCGTGAGCATGGAAGCAAGCAGACACCGCAAATATCGGATAACGGACATAAGGTCGCAGTGGTGGGAAGCGGGCCGGACTGACTTGTGCAGGTGATTTGGCAAAGCTCGGTTATCATGTCTCCGTATTTGAAGCCTTGCATGTGGCAGGCGGTGTTTTGATGTACGGCATTCCGGAATTTCGTCTCCCTAAGACGATTGTCCAACAGGAGATTGAGGGATTAAAGGAAATGGGTGTGGAAATTGAATGCAATACGGTCATCGGACGTTCCCAAACTGTGGATGAATTGTTTGAAGAAGGCTATGAGGCTGTATTTATCGGCAGTGGCGCTGGATTACCTAACTTTATGAATCTTTCAGGAGAGAATTTAAAGGGCGTATATTCTGCCAATGAATTCTTGACCCGCTGTAATTTGATGAAGGCATATCAAAAGGGAGGAGATACGCCGCTCCAAAGAGCGAAACGTGCTGTGATTGTCGGCGGCGGCAATGTGGCAATGGATGCTGCACGCTGTGCCAAGCGATTGGGAGTGGGGCATGTCTACATTGTATATCGTCGTTCCATGGAGGAGCTGCCAGCCCGTAAGGAGGAGGTCGAGCATGCCATGGAGGAGGGGATTGAATTCCTGCTCTTGCGTAATCCGATCCGCGTGTTAGGCAATGAGGAAGGCTGGATTCGTGGAGTGGAGTGTGTGGAAATGGAGCTTGGCGAACCGGATGAAAGCGGCAGATGCCGTCCCGTTGAGAAAAACGGAAGCAACTTCGTGTTAGAGGCTGACTGCATGATCATGGCAATTGGTACTTCTCCCAATCCGTTGATTCGCTCTACCACCGAAGGATTAGAAACCAATCGTAAGGGATGTCTTGTCTGTGATGAACAGGGAAGAACCACAAGGGAAGGGGTATTTGCCGGAGGCGATGCGGTGAGCGGAGCCGCAACGGTGATCTTGGCAATGGGGGCAGGAAAAACTGCAGCCAAGGCAATCGACGAATATATCAAAAATAAGCAATAAGCAAGGGCATGTCATTCACAAGCGGATGGCATGTCTTTATGTTGCATCATCATGAAAACACAGACGTATTTATGCACAATTTCATTGAAATTTGCAACAAAAAGTATAGGGAAAGGCTATGATAGGGGTTACATTTTATCTTGAAATGTGTTATGATAAAGACAAGAAATAATAACCTTATTTCTGGATCACTCATAAACCGGCTATTTATGAGTGATCAAGAGTGGTTGCCTGTATTCCTTCCTAACTGTACAGGAATCATTCATTGCTTTTCATATCGATTTCCTTTCGATAACTAACTTGATGAAAGACACGGCAAATACCGTGTCTTTCTTTCATAGGATAATGCGAATCCCATATGCATAATGAAATAAGAGTCCTATGCCCTTTCCAGATTTTACCTGTTTGAAAAAAACAGAAGAGCGAGCAAGGCAGATAGGGTAAATATTTGCGATAATGATTGACAAATGCTTTCTCTATCCGTTATAATCTTAACCGATAAAGGCGATGATTTCGGAGTAGTACGTTATGATCCGCATGTAGAGAGCAGTTGGTTGCTGAAAAACTGTTGTGTGATGATAAGGGAACTCACCGTTGAGCCGATAATGAGAGTTATCCGTAATCCTTGCGTTATAAGGTTTGAGGTGCATACATCAGGAACGATGTATGAAGCAAGGTGGTACCGCGTTCATGACGTCCTTCGCAAAGAAGGCGTTTTTTTATGAGAAGGAAAGGTGGAAATTATATGAGTTTTAATCACAAGCAGATAGAAAAAAAATGGCAGAATTATTGGGAGGAAAATAAAACCTTCGTCTGTGATGTATGGGATTTTGATAAGCCGAAATTTTATGCATTGGATATGTTCCCTTATCCCAGCGGACATGGGCTGCATGTCGGACATCCGGAAGGCTATACAGCAAGTGATATCGTATGCCGAATGAAACGAATGCAGGGGTATAATGTATTACATCCGATGGGATTTGATTCCTTTGGATTGCCCGCAGAGCAATATGCGATTCAGACCGGAAATCATCCCGAAGGCTTTACCTTAGAAAATATTGCGACCTTCACCCGACAGTTGAAAATGCTGGGGTTTGGCTTAGATTGGGACAAGCAGGTATCTACCTGCGATCCCAGCTATTATAAATGGACGCAATGGATCTTCAAACAGCTGTATGAGGATGGTTTGGCACGATATGTGAACATTCCTGTCAACTGGTGTGAGGAATTGGGCACTGTGCTGGCGAATGATGAGATCATTGATGGGAAAAGCGAGCGCGGCGGTTATCCGGTGGTGCGAAAGAATATGATGCAGTGGGTAATTGATATTCCCAAATATGCGGATCGTCTGTTAGAGGGACTAGAGGAGATCGATTGGCCTAATTCCACCAAAGAAATGCAGCGCAACTGGATTGGTCGTTCCGTGGGTGCTCATGTGGATTTCCGTGTCGATGGGCATGATGCATCCTTTACGGTGTTTACCACGCGTTGTGATACCTTATTTGGCGCTACCTATTGCGTGCTGGCTCCGGAGCATGATTTGGTAAAAACAATTACCACAAAGGAATATGCAGATGAAGTTGTGAAGTATGTGGCAGCGTGTGCGCATAAATCGGAATTGGAGCGCACGGAGTTAAACAAAGAAAAAACCGGTGTCTTTACCGGCGCATATGCAATCAATCCTGTCAATGACAAGCGGATTCCGATTTGGATCTCCGATTATGTATTGGCTAGCTATGGCACGGGAGCGATTATGGCGGTTCCGGCTCATGATGAGCGAGACTATGCCTTTGCGAAGAAATTTGGGTTGGATATCATTGCGGTGTTGGAAGGGGGAGACATCAGTAAAGAAGCTTGGACACAGGATGGTGTTCATATCAATTCCGGCTTTTTGGATGGCATGAATAAAGAAGATGCGATCCATGCTATGATCGCCTATTTGGAAAGTAATCACTGCGGAAAGGCACAGGTCAATTATCGCTTGCGGGAGTGGATTTTTGCCCGACAGCGCTATTGGGGCGAACCGATACCGATCATCCATATGGAGGATGGTACAGATGTTGCATTAGGCGATGAGGAATTGCCGCTTGTATTGCCGCAGTTAAAAGATTATGGACCGGGAAAAAGCGGCGCATCTCCATTAGAAAAAGCAGTCGATTGGGTTAATGTTGAGCGCAATGGCAAAAAGGGAAAGCGTGAAACAAGCACCATGCCGGGCAGTGCCGGTTCCAGTTGGTATTTCTTACGTTACATTGATGCACACAACGATGAACAGTTTGCCGATCCTAAGCTGTTGCAGCATTGGCTTCCGGTGGATTTGTATATCGGTGGCAGTGAGCATGCGGTCGGACATTTACTCTATTCAAGGATGTGGAACAACTATCTCTATGACAAAGGATATGTCCCGGTTAAGGAACCATTCCAAATGCTGTTTCATCAAGGAATGATCCTCGGTGAAAACAATGAGAAAATGAGCAAATCTCGTGGCAATGTTGTGAATCCCGATGATATCACAGAGCGCTATGGCGCTGATACATTGCGTTTATATGAAATGTTTATGGGACCGTTGGAGTCCAGTAAGCCTTGGTCCGAAAGCGGCGTGGAGGGTAGTCGCAAATGGCTGGATCGGGTATGGCGCTTATTTATGGAGTTGGATAAATTAAGCGATACCAACGATCACAGTTTGGATTACAGCTATCACTTTACCGTGAAAAAGGTCACCAATGATTTCACTTCATTGAATATGAATACTGCGATCTCTCAGATGATGATTTTCATCAACGATTGTTATAAGGCAGAGAAAATCTATCGTCCATATGCTTTGGATTTCATCAAGATGCTCTCCTGTGTGGCCCCTCATGTATGTGAGGAAATGTATACGACACTCACCGGGAAGGAAACGATCGCCAATGAGGTATGGCCTACTTATGATGAAAGCAAACTAGTGAAGAGTGAGACTGAGATCATTGTTCAGGTCAACGGAAAGCTACGTGGTAAATTCATGATTCATGCGGATGCGGATGAAGAGGAGATCAAACAGGAAGCGTTACAGGTTCCTAATGTCAAGACACAAGTAGAGGGAAAAACCGTACGCAAGATCATTGTGGTAAAGGGGAAAGCCGTCAATATCGTCGCCAACTGATCGTACGTTTTTGCATTCATTCATGATAAGAGAAAAGAAGAAGCCGAAGCTGTATGATGTCGGCTTTTTCTCATCATGAACGACAATGAAACCCCTCTTTCCTACACATTCTCGTTTTGTGTCGTGTATTTTTTATGAAATAGGCGATAACATATTGGCGTAAAGGAGCGAAAAACTATGGATCAACAAAAGATCGGTTGCTTTCTGAGGGAATTGCGAAAGGAAAAGGCGATCACGCAGGAGCAGCTGGCAGAAAAAGCAGGTGTTACCAACCGCAGCGTATCACGCTGGGAAAATGGCGTCAATATGCCGGATTTCGATATACTGATACAGCTTGCGGATTACTATGAGGTCAGTGTGGAGGAAATACTGGATGGAGAAAGAAAAAAGACTACCGTAAAGAAGGAGAGGGAAATGATGCAAAAGATCGCAGTATTTCACAACAAGGAAAAGGCGGATTTATCCAGACGGATCCATTATTTATTTGTTCTTGCCATTATGGCGTTTATCATTTATATGGCACTAGATATCATGGAACTGAGTGATACAGGAATCTATGAGGATATTTCTAGTTTTTCGCTGGGACTTGTATTCGGGATGCTTTCCGTCGGTGCGCTATATACAAGTAAGTATTATTGGCATATCAGGGGATGGAAAAGAAAAGTGCTTCAAGGAAAAGCATAGGAGTGTGAAAAGAAGCGCTTAAAATAAAGAAAACGATCACTTTTTTCGATACATGAAAGCTTTTTTTTCATTGCCATGTGCTTAGGCTTTGTGGTATACTATGAACGCATAATTTTTGGAAGGTGATGAAACAATGGGCAGACATTTTGAAGTACGTGCTGCAGCGATGGCAAAAACAGCAGCGGCTAAGGCAAAGCTATATTCCCGATATGGCAAGGAAATATTGATGGCGGCGAAGAACGGTGTACCAGATCCGGATATGAACACGACGCTGAAAAAGGTCATTGAGCGGGCAAAGGCAAATCAGGTTCCTGCCGATGTTATTAAGCGGGCAATCGATAAGGCAAAGGGTGGTTCTGCGGAAAACTATGCGCCGGCGACGTATGAAGGATTTGGCAGCGGCGGTCTTGCAACCATCATCATTGATTGCTTAACGGATAATTCCAATCGCACGATTGCGGATCTGCGTGCTTGCTTTAATAAATCTCATGCGAAGATGGGAGTAAGCGGTTCTGTATCTTTCAACTATGAAAAGGTAGGCTTTATCTCCTTACAGTTTGAGGATGAGGAAGCGATGATGGATGCACTGATTATGGCAGAAGTGGAATTGAAGGATATCGAATGTGAAGACGGACATATGACAATTACCGTAGAACCACAGGATCTGAATAAAGCCAAGGAAGCGATCGAGGAATTGATCAGCGATGTGAGCTTTGATGTATTGGAACTGACGATGCTGCCAAATGAATATGTGGAACTGGAAGGCGAGGATTTAGAGCTGTTTCAGCGTTTGGTACGTCTGTTGGATGATGTGGATGATGTACAGAACGTTTACCACAATGTTTCCAATTTGGCATAGGAATAATAAAAAGGAAGGCTTGGCTTGCTCCACGCCTTTTCTTTACAACCAAGGAAAGGAATTATGAATGATACGTATGGCGAATGAACAGGATATTGTGCGCTTGGAACAGCTGTATCGCAAACGGGTGGTTTATAATGATGCGCATGATATCCATCAATGGGATGTGCAGGATATTACATGGGAGCGGCTTTCTCAAACCTATACGATTCATGACTTTTAT
>CANPNQ010000021.1 GCA_947575425.1 uncultured Erysipelotrichaceae bacterium | reverse complement strand
TTATCTTCAAAAGCATACAATATAGTACGGATAAAGCAGAGGAAGAAGCATTCATGATGTCATAACCAAAAGCAAATAAAAATATCATATCACAGTCTTATTGCCTGATATGATATTTTTTATCGTACCGCAAACGCGCATCAATTCACATCGTTATGCAGAAGAAGGGCAAGCCTCCCCCATCCTGCCTGTATGTGCATCATTGATCATCTGCGCTGAAATGAATTCCTGCCTTCCTACGGGCATGTTCATACACCTCCATCACACTGAGGGAATAATCCAACAGCTGACGACACGCCTCATGATCTTCTTCCTCCATGATCCTCATGAAATCCTTAATCTCATAAAACAATGCGATATCATTTTGCTTAACACTGGGCAATGTCGTTCCATTTTTTGTCGTGACGGAATAATTGGCACAGCGGCTTGTCTCGGAATTCAGTGTGATATAACCAAGCTCTCCCTGTATTTGAGAGATGTTATGGGACTTCGTGTCCTTACATCCGACGCATACTGCCTGAAAGCCATCATATTCCAAAAGCAGGACACCCGATGTATCAATTCCTCTTTGCATATTGGGATAATAGGTAGCACGTTTCGGTTTGCCAAACAGATTCATCACAAAATGGAGATTGTAAATGTTGATGTCTGCCAAAGCACCGCCGGAAAACTTCGGATTGAATACATTCGGTGTTTCGTTCGCAAGGAATTTATCATAGCGGGAGGAATATTGAGAAAAGTTGCATTGAACCATACGAATTGGTCCCAAAGAAGGAAGGTGCTCTTTCAATGAGATGAAATTGGGCATATGGATGGTAACGATCGCTTCAAACAGAAATAAACGCTTTTTCTTTGCCAATGCGATTAACTCCTTACATTCCTTTGCGGTAGAGGTAAAGGGTTTTTCGCAAATCACATGCTTTCCTGCCTGTAATGCTTGATATGCATGGGTGAAGTGCAGGGAATTGGGCGATGCGACATAGACGCATTCTACCTCAGGGTCTGCCAGCATTTCTTTTACGTCCGTATATACCTTGGGGATATGAAACTGATTTGCGATGCGCTCCGCATTCTCCATGGTGCGAGAATAAACTGCATATGGCTCTGCCTCAGCCACAAAGGCAGCTGCGGATAAAAACCATTCCACAATAAAACCGGTTCCGATCGTTGCGATTTTCATAAGCGAGATCCTCCTGATTTGTGCTATCTATAATATAACATATTTTTGTGCAATGCGATAGTCGCTGATGGAGATCATTCATAAAAAACTTTTCAATTAAAGGGATCTATTGTACAATAATCGTGATACAAAGACGTGCTAAGAAAGCATTCAGATAATGTGCGGTATGTATTAAGAATCATGGCATAAGCGGTATGCGGAGATTTTTTTAAAAGAGAATATGCGTACAGGGGATGGATTAGATGAAGGAAGGGAGGGAACACAATGAAACAGACAACGGAGCCAAAGGTGATGCGCGATCCGATCCATGGCTATATACATGTGGATGAACAGGTGATATGGGATTGTATCAATGCGAAGGAGATGCAGCGACTGCGCAGAATTCATCAACTGGGCGGTGATTTCCAGATTTATCATACGGCGGAGCATTCTCGCTTCTCTCATTCGCTTGGCGTATATGAGATTGTCAGGCGTATGGTATATGAAATTTATGAATTGAGGGAGGCATTGAGCGAGGAAGAAAAGGTAACGGTTATGCTGGCAGGGCTGTTGCATGATATCGGACACGGTCCCTTTTCCCATGCCTTTGAGGCGATTAGCGTTTATCCTCATGAAGAATATACGAAAAAAATCATTTTGGGAAATAGTGAGATTCACCGCATCTTGGAGGATGTAGATGCGCATCTGCCGGAAGCGGTTGCGGCGGTAATTGGCTATTGCCATCCCAATGATCTGTTAAATCAGATCGTATCGGGACAGTTGGATGCGGATCGTATGGATTATCTGTTAAGAGATGCGTATTTCACCGGTACGAGCTATGGTAATTTTGATTTGGAGCGAATCATTCGCACCGTTCGCATCGTTGATCAAAAGCTATGTGTAAAAGAAAGCGGGATTCACAGTGTCGAGGATTATATTATGGCGCGCTATCATATGTATTGGCAGGTGTATCTGCATCCGGTGGCACGTAGCTATGAGGGATTGTTAGCGATGCTGTTTCAGCGAATGAAGGATTTGTATCAGGAAGATCAGAGCTCTCTGAAAGAGGTAGAGATGTTCCATCCGTTTTTATCCCAGCGAGGAGCGGATGAGGCGGCATTATTTGCGCTGGATGAGGCGGCGGCTTTTTATGGCGTATCGCTGTTGCGAGAGCATGCGGATGGCGTCTTGCGGGATCTGGCAAGAAGAGTGCTGGATCGTGATCTGTTTGAATATGCAACAGTGATAGATAATTTTCAAGTGGATAAGCTTCGCTCACGTGTGCAAGCATGTGGCTTTCACCCACACTATTATGTATTTTGTGATAAGGCAAGCCAGACTCCATACTCCCCCTATCAGCGCGATCAAAGCGGTCATAACATCTGGATCTTATGCGAGGATGGAACGGTGAAAGAGCTATCGGAAGTGAGTGATATCGTTCATGCGGTGTGTCATGAAAAGCTGAAGGAGGATCGCAAGGTGTATTTTCCCAAGGAGATCATTCTGTGATAGAATCATATGCGTGTCATTCCATCATATATCGGATATGAAAAGACAAGGAATATAGGAATCCCTTGTCTATTTTTTCTTTTTCGATTTGTTCGTCTTTCCTGTGGTATGTTGCTTGGTGCTTTTGCGGGTCTGATCGCTTCCTGCTTCCCGTATCACCGATTTTGGATTTAATGGCAGCTTTAAGGAAATGCTAAAGACGTTTTGCGGATATTCCATATCGATGCTTCCCTTATATTTGCCCACCACAGCCTGTACGGTTTTTAAGCCGACACCGCCGAATTTCTTCCTTGATTTCAGCTGGTTGTTCACCTTATTGATAAAACCGTCAAAGGAATTATCAATAACAATGAACAGGATACCGTTTTGAATCTTGCTTTCCACATGGATAAAGCGGCTGTTGCGATCCTTTAAATAAC
Source organism: uncultured Erysipelotrichaceae bacterium (assembly GCA_947575425.1). Taxonomy (GTDB): domain Bacteria; phylum Bacillota_I; class Bacilli_A; order Erysipelotrichales; family Erysipelotrichaceae; genus C-19. Next base: position 5,961 of record CANPNQ010000021.1, on the reverse strand, counting down.
CGCAGGCCTCGATGGCATTATTCATACAGTTGCCAAACAGCACGCACAATTCCAGATCGGGAATCGGTAATTGCCCCGGCAAATTGACTTGTGTATCAAGGTAAATCTGTTCTTGCTTACATACGTAATGATTATAAGATAATAGCAGATTGATTGTCTGGTTGCTACAGATGTTCATAATGTCGTGATCATGAAAGGTTTTTGAGATGCGATCGACAAAGACGGTTGCTCCTGCCACATTGTCATTCAAAAGCAGGGAGTTCATCGTCTGCATTTGATTGTCTAACAGCTGCGTACGGTTGTTCATATCCATATAGTGGTTTAATAACATTTCATAATAGCCTCTGCCTCCCGTAAGCAGATCCTGCGGATCAGAGATGACTTCCTTTTGGACGATGGAAACTGCCTTATTTGACTTGGCGGGGAGAGAGGCAATCGGCTTTGGTTTTGGCTCTGTACGCACTGTATTGCTTGTACAAAAGGAAACATACAGCACCACATATATGCTTAAAATTAAAAGGATCAGGGTGATCAGAACGATGACATTGGCATTCCATTCGTTTAAATCCACAGCCAGGTTGAGATAATTTACCAATAAAATGATAAAGGACAGGATGGGAAATATACAAGCCGCCGCAAGGATTGAATTGGAGGTGTCCGCAAGCATCTGATGAAACACTCTCTTGATCGCCGTAACCAAAAGGATCGTGAAGATCACCATCAAGATGAGGGTGATCGCTCGAAACAATATCTCCGGGGTTAGATTCTCCACAAGGTTTCTGTTACTGATATCATTGAATGTATGATTGGTAATGATATTGCTTGTAATATGCAGGATCAGACAAAATAGAAGATTGCTGAAATAGGTGAAGATGATCTTGGAAATGGAATCCTTGTATAACAGCGGCATAATGATAAATAAAAGAAACGGAATGATATATTCAATAAAGGAAAGAGAGGCGAAGGGAGTCATGAAGTACAGGGCAGTGATGCCTGCATAGAACGCCATGACGATCGCATACAGACCTGCTTTGGCAAGCGCCTTGGTAAAGGTCAACTCGCATAACAGGAAACAGGACCAATAGACACAGCTACCGTAGACAAATGTGTATAACAAAGAATCTTCCAGCATCATCGATCTCTCCTTTCCTATGTGAATATATGTAATATTATATAATGAAATTATGTTTTAGAAAAGTAGAGAGCAGAAAAACACTTTAAATGATGCAAAAAAATGAGTATAATAGGAGTGATAAAAAGCAATGGAAGATGAGATAGCATGCATCGAATGATACCGTAGCTTCTTTGTATCATGTTAAGGGAATATATGGCGGAAAGCACATGGAGGAAATCAGTATGAATGATGAAATGGAATGGCTGAAGATCATTACAGCAGTAGGAAATGCCCGCAGTAAGTACATTGAGGCAATTCAGGAGGCAAAGGCAGGAAATTATGAAGCCTGTAATGCATTGGTGAGGGAAGGCAATGAGTCTTATGCGGCAGGACATCGCATTCATGCGGAGCTGATCAGTAAGGAGGCAGGCGGCGAGAAGAATGAGTTCAGTCTGTTGTTCATGCATGCGGAGGATCAGCTGATGAGCGCCGAGACTTTTAAGATTCTCCTTCATGAGTTTTTGGATATATGCAGACGCTTTGATGAGTTAGAGCGCCGGATTTGTTCATAGCTTATGTGGGTGATGAGATCATAATGGTATGGTCTATGATAGATGGAGGTCATTGCGGATGCGAAGAAGCAGTTCATCAAGCATACAAACATGATCTTTGTATGTTTTCATAATGGTTCTTTCGATTCTTTGAGATATTTTCAGTGGAAAAGGCTCACGTAACACGAGTGCTTTTTTGGTTCAAGCATTTTCATAAAAATCATGTAGACCGGTAAAGAAAAGTATGGTATAAATAAGTGACAGGATAAAGACGAAGCATTCTCCAATAGAAATCTTTTATCGGCTGTTTGACAGAGACAGCGCATGGGGGAGATCTGGATGGGAGGATGGAGAAATGGAAATAACATTTCATTTTGACCCGGTGCTTGTCGAGACGCTTTTTCGTATCACGATGAGTTATCTCATGTGGTACTTATGGAAACGGCATCATAAGTGCAAACAAGGGAAAAGAAAAACTTCGTCTACCACACGAAGTTTCTCTAATAAGATTTAACACATAGAGAATGCTTTGTCACATCCTACACCAATAGTATATACAAAAAGGGGTGGAAATGCAAGGATTTTTGTATCATATCTGTCCTGTTGGCGGGAAGGCACTCACGTAATATGAGTGCTTTTTTTGGTGTGATTATACGAACTAATCCAATTCTTTTAGATCTTTTTCCATGCGGATAAAATCCGCTTCCTTTTGCATGGGGGCAAAGCCGAGGCGATAAAACGGTTCAGCGCTACTTTTAGGAAGTACGATTTGTAGGCGAGAAGCCTTTCTTGCGTAATCATCACTAACGTATTCCACTAGTCTTGCGGCATAGCCTTGATTGCGATGGCTTTCTTCTGTCACAATCGCGATGATATCACAAGTGTCCCTATCGAATTCGATCATCAGCGCAGATATACAGGCATCATTGGAAAACAGAACATATAGATCGCAATGATCCAATTTTTCCTGCAAAGTTGCTTCATCAATACCCGATTGTCTTAGTAAAGGCAAATAATGCTTTTGATCACTCAAGATCTTTTTTACTTCCAGCATATGCTTCCCTCCTGTTGAAATTATTATAGCGCAGGTCGATAAAAAAGAAAATAATTCTACTGATTTTTGCGATTCTTTTTTATGGCACTAGCGATCCTGTTAGTGAAAAGACGTTGGCGCAAAACAATTACTTTCAAGGCGTATCATATATGCGGGATATGGAAAGAGAAATATGATGTCACTATTTAAAATCATTCATGAGGAGTAAAAAAATGATTTCCAGCAAGTTATCCTTTCTGAATGCGGGCATATCTATATAAACAGCATTTCTTTTAGTAACTATAAAAATATATATGTTAATTTCGACAGAAGAGAATCAATGATTCTATTCGGTATATTTTAAGACAATATTATAAAATAATTGTTTTATTTGCTTAATATAATCTTTATTTCCAATTATTATGAAATAAACAGTAACAATTTCATCAAATTTAAAAATAACGGTAGACATTTTCCGTTTGTTCGTTTATTATAAAAATAGAGGTGATGCGAGGTGACAAAAGAAGAGCTATCTTTGATCAGAGCGGTGCAGGCAGGAAATGAGGATGCCTTCAATGAAATGTTTGATCGTTATTATATCAGAGCATATGCGATCGCCTATCGAATCATGAATTGTGATGCGGATGCACATGATGCGGCACAAGAGACGATGCTGGAAGTCTACCGTTCCATTGCCAATTTGAAAGAGCCGAGCTATTTTTATGCGTGGATGATTCGTATTGTCATTAGTAAATGCAATCGCATATACCGCAAGAATAAAGAGATGATTACTGATCCGTATAAGATGCAGGCTTCACAGGACTATGAGGAAAAACGGGTGTATATGCTGCCGGATCAGGAAAGTGACAATCAGATGGAAAGAGAAATTTTAATTGCTTTGATCTATTCCTTGAAGCCTCGCTATTCACAAGTATTGGATATGATGTATCTGCGGCAGATGAAGCTGCATGAGATAGCGAATGATTTGGATATATCCATCAATACGGTTAAATCTAGGATCGTGAGAGGAAGGGATTTGTTAAAGGATCGCATTCATGAATATGAGACATATGAGAATCGTAAGATTCATTTTCATGCCCATATGCCGCTTTCGCTGTTTTCGATGTCGTATCTTTTGTATTTAGCAAGGACATCTTTAAAGAGGTTGACAACCAAAGTAACCTCATATGCGAGTGGAGGTGTATTGCAGAGCGCATGCGTGCTTTCTTTTACATTGCTTGTGATCAGCGGTACTGTGTTTGCGGCTGAGGATATGATGGCAGATGCTGCAAGCACGCGTAACCCTGTACAGGAGAGCGGTAAGGAAAGCTTGGTGCCAAATGAGATCATCGATGCCGCCAATCAGGAAAATGATTTTCTTGCGGTTCCTTATGCTGGTGAGATGATTACATCTAGCATTGATGCGTATTATACATGCTTGAATTGGGCTTGGAGTCGTGAGGAAATGAAAACAAAAAGCAAAGAGGAGATCGAAGCAATCATGCCGGTGTATCATTCATTAAAGAAAAAGCAGGATATTTTTTATCTGCGTTTACAGGAAAAAGGATGGGTCGCTTCTTTTGAAACACTGGATATTTAGTTTTAATATTTTTTAGTATTTTTGAAACATTATGATTTTTGATTTGGTTCTCATGGTTGAAGTATACGAGGAAAAGGTGATAGGTTATCTGCTTATTGCTTTTTATTTGATTCGTATTTGTATTCGGATGTAGGTAAAACAAAAGAGGTGCAAGACATGAAAGGGAAATTATGCAAACTGCTTGTAGGCTTATTCGCCTTGATGGGGATAGTTTTTGTATACAATAATGAAAGTTTTTTTCATAATGCGCAGATCATGAATGCGGCAGAAGATAATAGCCAACAGGAAAAGATTATTGATTTTGAAATAGCAAGAAATGGTAACAACTCTAAGTTTGACGGTGTAATAATCACTGAAACCAATCGAATATATTATTCTACAAATATGTTGATGAGTACAGGCAAGTTACAAGAACAATTGATGACAGATAAAAACAATATGCCTTTAGAAAATGTGATTCAGGCCGCTTTGGCATCAAGATCATCGAGCTCGCTAGAGGTGTATGGAAGAGGAATGGCATTAAGATCAGATAACACCTTGTATGTGTGGGGAGTGAATAATTATGGGCAATTTGGGACAGGCACCACTGATACGAAATATTCAAAACCAATAATTGTAGACCCTAATATTCCTGACCAAATAGCGTCAATGGTAGTTACAGAAGGGACTAACTTTATCATCACCGTAAACGGTGATGTATATGCCAGCGGTGATAATAGCAAAGGGCAATTCGGTGATGGTACAACAGAATCAAGCACTGTTTTTAAAAAGTTACCTATTGATAATGTTAAGAAAATGACGAGAACGGAATCGAGCACATTATATGCTTTAAAAAATGATGGAACAATCTATACATGGGGTGCTTTTATATATGATGGAATCAGCAGAAAATCTAATATAAATATGCCTACGCAGATTTATACGGAGAATAAAACGGATTTTTTTACCAATGTAGTTGATATCAATGCAAATTTAACAAACAAAGACTCCCCTTCTTTAGCTGTTTTGGTACAGGAGGGGGATGTCACTAAGGGCTATATTGTTGGAAGGCAAAAAAATGATTCAACCTACTCTGTAACATTGAATTCAACAATAAGCGGCTTGACAAATGTTGGGTCAGTAACTTTTGGATATAATGGAACAGATAGCAGAACAATCGACGATATCAGTTTTATCGGTGATGGTAAAGTGTATAAAAGCGGTGCGGAGCATACTCGTTATTATAAAGATGATGGTGCTATTGTAAAAACGGAAAGTGCAATGGGTTGGCAAATTGTTTTAACTCAAACGGGTCGGTTGTTTTATGCGGAACAAGATAGCCATGAGATGATTGTTCGTGTTCCTTTGCAATTGACAGGAAAAAAGGTAATCGGAACGGATTATCAAAGTGGTGAAAAATATAATGGTAATATTAAATTAACCGCGGTATCAGCAACCACGGAAACATTAAATTGTTATGTAGAAGATCCAGTAGGCAGCACTGCTAAAACTTGCTCTGATTTTGTGGATAATAACATAGGAGTAGCAGCACAAAGTCAGCGCATTTATCGAAAATATATCGTTGAAAACAGTCTGATGAGTGCAGCATTTGTGGTTGATTTATATAAAGGAACACCGCAGTTAGCCAATTATTCATCAGATACGAAAAATGATATTTCAAATG
>CANPNQ010000020.1 GCA_947575425.1 uncultured Erysipelotrichaceae bacterium | reverse complement strand
CGATACCGACCAGCGTCGCAACCACATACACCAGATTCGGCATTGCCGCAAAATGATCATTCATTGTCAATACGAAGATCAAAGACAGCATTGTAATTACTAACCCCATAGTCAAGGGAAAGGAAAAATTTCTCCGTTGTGCCCATTTCCCTGCGATCGTATAGAAGAGTGGATAGAGACCGATTCGGATAATACAGTAAATCGTCATCACCACAAGGGAACCTGTATATGCATACAAATATACATTCACAAAGACTGCGGACATGGTATTTGCCAATGCCCATAAGCTGGTAATCGCCACTACCAGCTTCTCATTTTTACTCAAAGTCATTTCTCTTTCTCCATGCCTTTGTCAAAGCGCCTTCTCCGCTTTCACGCAGGACTTACCCTTTCATCCATTTTTTGACCTATGCTTATGCCTTAGCAGGAAATGAGCCATAGCTCATGAGTCAGCGAATTTTTTCGCTAGGAATTTCCTTTGCCAAGGGCATGTATTCCTTTTCCATTTACTGTCTTTTGGTAAAATGCTCCATGGCTTGGGCAACGCTTTCCACACACATGGAAGCTGCTTCCTTCACTTCCGGCTCGCTGTGATCCATACAATAGCTGAAGCTTACCGCCTGAAGCATACTGATATCATTGTCCGAATCTCCAATGGTGGCCACATCATCCGGTCCCAGTCCATAGTATTGCATCAATTCCTTTACCCCGTTTCCCTTGGTGCATCCATAGGGACTGACATTGATCAGATCAATATCGGAGCTAACTACCTCCAGACGTCCCTGAAAGTGCTCCTTTAAGCAAGCTCTTACCTCATTGAGTCTTTGCGGTTCTACAAATACCGTGATCCCATTGATATCGGCAACTGTCAAATCCTTTGGCATCCGTTTGTGAAAGCTGTCCATAAATGCCGCATCATGTAGCGCTGTTTCCACATTATAGGGATAGTAGATGCGATCCACCACATAGGGATTACCTTCCTTCATATGAAAGGCAATAGTGACGCGCATATCATGTTCCTTACAATAGTTGCACAGTTCTTCAAACAACGCAGTATCGATGGTTTTCATGGAGGTGTGACCGCCATAGTACATCGCGGTACCGTTTTGTCCGATAAAATCAGGACGGAAGCCGAGGATCATTTCCACCTCATCCAAATAGTTCAAATCACGTGCCGAGGCAATCGCAAAAATATTCCCCTGTTCGACAAAGGAAAGAATCGCTTTCCTGTTCTCCTCACTGATTCCGGCGGAAAACTCATTGCCGATCTTTAGCAGTGTGCCATCTAAATCAGAGATAAACAGTTTTTTCGTTTTATTTGATGGCTTCACGCACATGTCCCTTGCCCGCTTCCAATTTTGCCTTGGCAGTATCTGCATCGCAGTCTAATAGAATCATCACGATTGCCAATTTCACATGACCGTTTGCGGCTACGCGTGCCTTTTGCGCCTCTTCACGAGTACATTCAGTCGCTGCCATGATGATATTTTCTGCACGAGTCACCAGTTTTTCATTGGTCTGCTGTACATCGACCATCAGATTTTGGTAGACCTTTCCGCACAATACCATGCTTCCGGTAGAGATCATATTCAGAACCATTTTTTGAGAGGTTCCTGATTTCAAACGAGTAGATCCTGTCAGCACCTCAGGTCCATTAACCGGTTCAATCGCCAACTGTGCCGCTGCGCCTACCTTAGAACCCTTATTGCAGGCAACTGCTACGGTTTTGCAGCCCAATTCATTGGCATAATCCAATGCGCCAATCACATAAGGAGTACGTCCGCTCGCTGCCAAACCGATCACCACATCATCCTTGGTACAGTTGATCTGCTTCAGATCCGTAACGCCAAGCTCTGGCTTATCCTCTGCGCCTTCCACCGCTTTGATGAATGCGCCTTCTCCACCGGCAATCAAGCCAACAACGGTTTCCGGAGATACACCGAATGTCGGCGGGCATTCCACAGAATCAAGTAAGCCTAAGCGACCGCTTGTTCCAGCACCGATATAAATGATACGCGCACCTTTCTGTAACGCCTCGGCACACCATTCAATCGCTGTTGCGACCTGCGGCAATACCTCTTTTACTCCGGAAACCACATTGTTGTCCTCTTCATTCATAATGGTTGCGATTTCCAATGCAGATCTTGTATCCAGATCCATCGTTTTGGGATTGCGTGTTTCTGTTGTCAGTTTCGTTAAGTCTACCATAATTTTTTCTCCTTTTTCTAATACGACCATTATAGCAAATTTATGTTTATTTTCAATATACTAGTGATGAAAAAAATGATAAAATAAAGACGATGAAAAGGAGAACGATTATGAAATTTCAAAACAAGCAAATTATCATTAATGCAGACTTTCCGATTACCGCAGCCGGCTTTATTCAGCAAACAGAAGTAATCAATGAATACCATGACGATTGCCATGCCCGCATCTTTGCATTTGCGGAAGAACAGATGATATGCTTTCTGATTTCCTGTGATAATTTAGGCTTGCCACTGTCCCTGCAATTGCAGCTTCAAGAGCGACTACAAAAGCAGTATAAGGAAACGGTTCATGTGACGATCAGTTCTACTCATACACATTTTGCGCCCAATCCCAAATCAGCTCAATACTGTGATTTCTTATTGCACAAGCTGTATGAGGCATGCATCCATATGGAACTGGAGGAAGGCGATTACGAGATCGCTTATCAACGAGAATTTTTTGATGGCTTGGGTAAGAGTCGTATTTCTCATCACGAAGCCGAGCATATTTATGTTCAGCTGCTGCATATTTTTAAAAATGGGGAACGCGCTGCACTCATGATTACGCATAATGCGCATCCTACCATCCACCATGGTGATACCCCTTATTTCACCGCCGAGTACCCCGGTTATGTAATATCACAGTGCCATAATCTGTTTCCTCAGGTTGCCTTTACCTTTTTACAGGGAGCTGATGGCGATATCTCCACGCGCTTTACTCGCTCCTCTCAGGACTGGCAGGGAATGAAAGAGTTGGGAGATCGCTTGGTCGCTAAAATCATTGAGATGATGAAGCAGCCACTGCATTTGCTGCCCCTTGATCATTTGGAATACGAAAGCATTGAATTTCCACTGACCCATTCCTTTGAAGAAATTGATATTTCGCACTTGCCTGCGCACTTGACTCGAAGAGAAGTAGAGACAATTCATATCGGCGCTCAGGTAAGAGAGAACCTATCGCATCAGCTAGATACATTGGACAAGCAGCTCTTATTATCTAAAGTCCAGCTTGGACCATACCGACTCGTCTTTGCGCCCAACGAATTGTTCAGCAGTTATAATGATTTCATTCATTTGGATCATTCCATTCTAGTTTGTTATTCCAATGGCTATTCTCCTTATGTGACCGGACTCGAGGATGATTTCATCACTTATGAAACCTTTACCGATACGCTCACTCCTGCTTGTAAGCGCCAATATGCTGAGCACTTGGAAAAGTTAGGAAAGTAAGCTTTCCAATGGAGATCGACGCTCAACAGACCGTCATATTTTTTGCTTATTATTGATATGTGGTAGATTTTATGTGCTGTCGTAAAAAAGCGATGGTAAAAATCGTAGCGATAAAGAGTGTATGAAATTGCCGAAAAATAGGAAGCAACATTGTGTTTTATGGAATGCAGAGGATGATACAGGTAAAATAACATGCTTCTTACTTAGGAAAAGGTGATTCATCAGTATTGATGAACCGCCTTTTTTGTTCCTAAACCGCCTTCTTTTATGCATTTCGCGAGTATGATCTCATTCATACACAGGGAAAATACGCTGTTTCTAAGATCTGCAATGGATTGCCACAACTGTATGAACACAGTCTGTTTCACCTCCTTGTAATCAATTCCTCATCCATCCTATTGAAAATAACCTCTTTTGATCATACTTCTCATATAAGTCATTGGTGCTTGCTCATCGCCACATTGTACCTATGCAATTCCTGATCATTCTCATGCTAGCACGAATCATTATTTCATGCTCAGCTAAAATGTAAAGCTTTCACATATCATCCGCAGGCATCCACTCATCTGCTTTTTTTTGCAATCAACCCTTACCTATGTAAAAAGGATCATTTCCAAAGAAATGATCCTAATTGCGTTACAATTTCACACAATACTTAGTCCTCGTCTCTGCCTTTTCCTTTCATGAAGAAGAATCCTCCGCCAATAGCCGCGACTGCGATAATTGCCACCCAAGGCAAGTAATTCATCCACTGATTTTCGGATGCATCATCCTCATTCTCAGACGTATCAGGCTTTGTGTTATCCTCTTGCTTCGGCTCATCCTGATCATCCTTATCCTTGATTTCTGATTCATAGGAGATGATAAATTTGCCAAGCCCCTTGCTTTGGAATACTACTTCATTTTGATCATTGATATCAAAATTCAGCTTGATGACACTGCCATCTTCATTCACGCCATAGACAGCGACCAGCTTCTTGCCCTCTTTCAAGCGAATGGTCTGCTCTATGCTTTCATCACTGACATCAATCGCTTGTTTGTCCTTGCTTACCAACTGAACTTCATATAGTTCGCTGTCCTTGCCATAACGCTCTTTTTGAATGTCACTCAAGGTCAGTGTCGTATGGCTGAGCGATGCGCCCGGATATTTCGCAAGCAATTCTTCCGGCAGTTTCACGCTGATATTCTCACTTGCTAGACTCTGATATTTCTTGTCATTCGTGTCATTGTTCATCGTGTTATTACCCATATTGATGGTATTGTAGAATGGCTTATTGGCGTTATCAAGATCCGCATTATTCGAGGACTGATTACCGGATCCAATCCAAGTAACACTGGCAGTTGCTTTTCCTACGTTGCCGGCCACATCCGCAAACTCGAATGTGAAACTTCCGTTTTTGCTGAACGTATAGGTGCTTTTACCGCCATTGTTCAAAATCTTCACATTCTCACTTGGTCTTAATGTAGCGATAACAGAGCCATTAGTTTGTCCTCTTGTGCTGTATTCGATGGTTGCTGTTGGTGCAGTCTTGTCAATCCAAGTAACCTCTGCGGTTGTTTTATTGCGATTGCCAGCCGCATCCACATACTCAAATACAAATTCTCCGTTTTTATCAAACGTATAGCGATCTTTTCCGTCATTATTCAAAATAGTTACTTTCTTATCAGGTTTCAGCGTTACCGTTACGGATTGATTGGTTGATGATTTTGTGCTATACTCCAACAACGCATTCGGTATTACACGATCAATCCAATCAACTTTAACTTTAGCAGTACCCTGATTACCTACCATATCCTCAAATTCAAAGGTAAATTCACCGTTATTGGTAAATGTATAGGTATCCTTTCCGCCGTTGTTCAAAATCTTAACTTTCTCACTTGGTTTCAAGGTAGCGACAACCGATTTATTCGTAGGCTTATCGATGGAGAAGCTAAATTCACCGGTTGGATTGATTTTATCAATCCAATCCACTTTAACAGGAACCCGGCCGGTTAAGCCATTGGGCGCAATGTATTCAAAGGCAAATTCGCCGCTATCTTCAAATGTATAGACATTTTTACCGCCGTTGTTCATCAGTTTGTATCCAGCATCAATCTCCAGCGTAGCTGTAACATTTTGATTGGTCGGTTTTTCATTTGAGTACGTAACTTTGACTTCCGGCATATCGGCAATCCAGTATACATTCGCAGTCGCACTTCCTATATTGCCGACTTCATCTTGAAATTCGAAGGTGAAACTGCCATTATCCTCAAATGTATAAGTGTCTTTTCCATCATTATTCAATACCGTAACCGATTCACTTGGAACCAGCGTTGCGACAACTTCTTTATCCGTCATCGCTGTTGTGCTGTATTCAAACTGTGCAGTCGGAGCTTCCTTATCAATCCAATCCACTGAAACCGTCTTGGTTCCAACATTTCCAAGTTCATCTGTAAATTCTAAATGATAAGCCCCATTCTCTAAGAACGTAATCGTTTTACTCTCATCCACCGGATTGGTGGCTACATCCACATCTGATGATGTGATGGTTACATTTGCTTTTGTAAAACTCAGCGTTGCGACAACATCTTCGCTTGTTGCGCTTGTTGTACTATAACTTACATTCATCTGCGGCGCAGTTTTATCAATCCAATCCACCGTCGCTGTGGTACTGCCCTTATGTCCCTGTTTATCTTCAAATTCAAACGTAAAGGAACCATTTTGGGTGAATGTATAGGTTGTTTTTCCGCCATTATTTGTCACCTTGATTTCCTTAGTTGGATTTACCAATTCCACCGTAACATTTTTATTTGTCTTTTTCACAATGTTATAGTTCACATCCGCATACGGCGTTTTATCCACTGTTAAATCTTCATACAATTTGATGCCGGATACAGCAAATGCATTACTAATACTTGGATGAACTTTAGGACAATATACTTTTACATAACTCGCCAGTACAGGCTGATCTAATGTAATGGTCTTTGTGTTTAAATCATTACTCAAACCACTGCGCTTGCCAGCGAGTGTCCACTCTTTGCCATCCATACTAACATAGACTTCCAATGTTTCCGGGCGCCCATAATTCATACCACCACCTATTCCGCTAACAACTGCGCCCTTCGCCGGCACAAAGTCCACGGCAGTAATATATCTAGGCCGATCCGTTTGAATGACTACATATCCGGGATAATATGTTGCAGTTCGATAAGAAGTCCAGAAAGTATTCAGATTACCATCTAAAATACTCTTTGGATCGCCGCTGCCCTTCTCTGATACAGAAGAAACACTTAAGGACTCTGTTTTGATATAAGCCTTTTTATCATCCGTGCGATTGTTTGTAAATGTGTAATGAACCGTATCGCTGGCAATGCTGGTGCCAGTTGCGCCCACTCTCATATACAGCCTCTTATCGCCGCTCAGTACTGGATTAGAATTTGCGAATGAGTTCCACCCTTGAGCAAGATCGAATGTCCATTCCATTTCTTCCGTAGCACCAAAAAGTTTATCTTCCTCATCATTGGTTGCAACGCTTCCGGTTGGGAATACACCTTTTGTTATGTTGATCGTATAGATATTTTTTTCTTCTCTTGGCAATCCAACAATATGAACTTTAATATCTTTATTGACATCAATACTGTCTATTTCTCCCTGCGTCAGCTGAACAGACGGTGTATAGTTATCCTTCCACGTGTTACCGCCATCCAAACTATAACTCCATGTGACTTGCGAACTTTGAAGTTGTTTTGATAACACAATTTTTCCCGCATTGGGACCATCGAAGGAGAAAGTTGCGATTCTGGAATCGACTTCACCTAAAATAGCCTGTGCGACAACCGGCACCTCTTTATATTGAACCGTATTGGCAGGGGTTGCGGATTTCGCCTTATTTAGTGTTTCGTTTTGAAGCATCAACAAATTCGCTTTGTATTCAGGCGCAGTAATCTTCGTTCCGATTCTGCGGGTTAAGTCATACATTGGAAGCGGATTCCAAGTCATAACATCCGCAACTTCTTCAGCCAACTCAAACAATTCTGCTTGTGACATGCCTGATCGCGAATCAATCGCCATGTTGATCACGCCTAACCAAGCATCGAGATTGATGCTTTCTTCAGCCAACGCATCATGATAAATTTGATCCAACATATTCCAGTCATCACGATATACATTCGCTAACAATAAAATCAATTCTGCTTGTTCATATTTCTCATATTCGTTTTGTGCTTCCTGCGCTAAGAAGAAGTAAGAAGCTGATTTAATGGCACCACCGTTTGTGGCATAATATCCTCCACCACCCCATCCATTGGGCATATGACCTACTGGTGAAGTATTTGCCCAGCCGGTGGATACCACACTATTGGCTAACTGCCAAGCATTTTTGCCGCCACCGGCATTGTACATGTAAATATAAGCGCAGTGACCCGGCTGCCCTACCGTACTGGCCGGATATCCCCATACCCCCCATAGGTTGGCTGCTGTTTTAGAAAGGCCGCCGCAGACTGCCCCCTCCTCAAAGACAATCCATAATTTAGGCTTACCGGATTGATAGGTGATATTATATTTTGATAAGTTATACTTTTTATCCCATTTTGCATAGTTCGCCTGTGAATAATAGATTGGTCTATAATAACTGTAACCAAATGTATATTTCATGTACTTATAGGGATTGAAACGATCGCTGGCATTTGAAAACTTGCTGGAATAATCGCGCAGCCACTTAATTTCTTCATCATCAATATTGACATGCATCAGCCATCGCATTTCCTCCACGGTTAGGGTTTCAAACATAGAGGCACTGTCTAACTGATTATTCAGATGCATATCTTTATAAATTTCATAACGAATAACCGCATCCGAATACTGATTCCCGCTAATCCATAATGGAACCCCGGCAGAGTGCGTCAATGACAAAGAAAGCATCATCTTTAAGTACAGATCTTTATATTTCACTCCGTTTGCGGTTAGACTCTCATTCTGCAAATCTTCCTTATGAGCATGATAGAGTCTACTCAATACATTCAATGCATTTAAATAAGATCCGTTGGGAGTTCCGCCGACTGTCCATAAACGCAGTGCTTCTTCATTATTTAAGAACCACTCCAAGGTTTCTTTATTTTTTGGATCTGCTTCAATAAAACTGCGCAGATTGTACTGTCCCATACGGTTAATCAAATCTCTTTGTAACAGCGTCAGACGCAGATCATCCTGAATTGGTCCTCTTCGATATTTCGACTTAATTTCAGCGTCTAATTCTTCCACTGTTCTTGTTACATTTTCACTGTAGCCTTCTTTTATCAACTTTGCATCCGCCCAGACAGCATGATCTGAACCATTGCTGCCATTATCATTTGCGTAAAGACGGATATAGTTTACATCTCTGATATCTATTTTCACCATCACCGCACTATTAGAACTCTTTAATGCGGTCGGGTTTTCTTCGGTCTTTAAATCCCATGTCTTGCCGTCCGCAGAAGTATAAATATAGAATTTAACACCATTTCCATTGTTTCCAGCGGATGTAGTCAACCCATAATACGTAGAAAAATAATCATAATCCTTATACTCACTGATATCATATTCTACGGTAGAAGTCGCATGTGCCCATATACCCTTTTTAAAAGTTGTAGTACTTCCGTTGACTACTACATTCAGCGAAGTATTGGATGAGGTTTTATCCAAGCTAACAGTTCCCCATCCCACTTGCGCCTTTTGATATGGGATATCCGATAAATACACAACATCATCACTTATCTCATCACGATCAACCAGGATATTCTCGGCCGCATACCCTTCTTC
>CANPNQ010000019.1 GCA_947575425.1 uncultured Erysipelotrichaceae bacterium | reverse complement strand
TATGTGAGCGAATTCGCACAAAACTGATGGGTGCAGCAATGATTACTCCTTATTTGATTCTGTTACATATGGATTATAAAGCTTATCCGCTCTATATCGATGCCTTAGACAATGGATTGGAGCTCATGATTTTTGAGGATATGAGTGCCTTTGAGCGTTCCATTCTCTATTCCTGCAGCGAGGATCCCGATCTGTTATTCACCGATGCCTGCGTGATCGACTTTCTTTATGAGGATCTCAAAGAAAGTGATCTGCCCCTGTATGATCATCATAACCTCTGTTTCCAAATGAAACCCGGCAGACTGCCCGGCAGTTTTGAAACAAAGCAACAGGAGCGCGTCATCGCATTATTGACTTCCCTGCTTGATGTGTTGGATCAGCAGCCTAAACTACCTACATTAAAGAAACAGGAAATGCTTCAGATCAAAGAAGGTATCACTGAAGTATGTGCTTATACCCACAAAGAAAGCATCCATCTGAGTTCCTACATACTGGATCAACAGCGATGGATCTCATATCCCCATACCAATGAAGCGATTCACTTGATCTTACAGGTCAAAGCGAATGAGAATATGAGGATCTCTCATGCCTATGAAATTGTCCTGCATGCTTTTAATGCACAGTTCCATCAGGAATATCAGCTTTCTGCCGATTCCTTAGAAAAAGACATTTGCGATGCAATTCTCGAAATGTGCGGACAGCGTGGTTTGATGGAACAGCTTCATTTGTATTCCTGCAATCTGTATCGCTCCATTCACATGCTGTGCAAGGAGCTTCAAATCGGCTGTTTCCTGCATGTAGAGGATAGTGAAAAGGCCCATTTCCTTCAAGACGCGATCACTGATAGGGGGGATGCTCTGCAAAAAGATATCGATTCGTCAAGTGAGCCGCAATACAAAAAACTGTGGAGCTGCTAACGCAATCCATAGCTGTATTATAGAGAATAGGAACGATGTTTGATTGGCTCCTGCATTCTCTTATCGATAATCGTTGTCAAAGTGTGCTTATCCTCTTTTCCATTCTTGTATTATATACACAGACATCCTTTTAAACAGTGCATAAAAATATCATTCTTTAGCCAAAAAAACGGATTACATCTTTCATTGATTTCAAAAAAAGCGCCAAAATAAAAGCTATCATAAGGATAGCTTTTTACATGCATAGCTTTATGCCAGTTTAGAACGATAAATCGCCAAATGATAGTCGATCAAGTCCTTTAACAACTTGATTGAGGCATCCATCTGTCCCTCATTCATCGTTGCGACAATTTCAAAATTATGCTTGATCATATCTTTCGGAAGATCATATTCCTTGCTCAAATATTCCGCCCATTGATCAGCATCTTCCACCTGTCGTTTGGCAATGATTCCCTCCGAGATAATCACGCAATGGAAATCATCACAATTCACTGGTACTGCCCATTTGATCAAACCTGCATGACAGGAATAAATATATTCCTTTTTTGCCTGACGTGCTTCATTAAAATATTCACTGGTGCATTCCTCACATTTTTTCAATGCTTGAGAGCTGACCTTCAGGCATTTACAGAAATAATTACGCTCGGAGGCACTTTGAATCTCTTTATTATCCAACAACAGATAACTGCGCAGCCCCGTGAGCTGGCGATAATCCTCCATCGCTTGTTTCAACGCTTCTTGTATCGTCATAAAAATCACCTTTCCCTATAAGAAATATACCACAAAATCATATGAATTTCCAGCAAAAGATAGCGTTTTCATACAATGGATGTTTGATCCGTTGCCAATCAAGTGTTTTGAGATGTTTCATTTCTACAAGTTACGGATGATTTCCTTGCGCTTTTCCTCATACTCCTCCTTGGAGATCAGATGACTCTGATACAGATCCTCCAGCTTGCGTAAGCGCTGTTTTTCATTCGATGCGACGAAGTGATGATCGAAATCATCCACTGCTTCAAAATCATCGATTCCCATCCTGCGCCTTTTGATGATCCGATACATATTGCGGATGGAATTTCCCATTATAATCATCGGGATCAAACAGATCACAAATCCCATATAATTGCCATCCTCTTTTACAATAAAATAGCATTGATATAAAAATGGCAAACAGAAAATAATGGCGATAATATTTCCCCATAACGGCGGTAATTGAATACGCATACCAACATCCCCTTTCATTTCTTTGCATAGGCATATAACATGCCATTGATTAAAAACAAGATAGACAACGGAAGATAGAAATCAAATACCGCATAGGTGATCATAGCGGGAAGCGGTAATTGCACATGAAGCACAAAGGTATCGAAACATAAAATCACATAACAGGTAAGAACAGCGACCGTTACCAAGCGAAGCACCTCATTGCCCCGCTGTAGCCGCAGCTGCGTAGCGCTGATCCAAATATCACCCAAGCAAAACATCGCAAGGGCAAAAGAAGTATATTTCAGCCAGATAAGTTCTAATCCCAATTCAAAAAGCACGGTGACAAGATAAATGACAACACTGATCCCTAGCAGCTGTTTTTTTGACATGGCTCATCTCACTTCCCTGATTCATACTTTCTATTATAACAAACCTTACACGGATTTTCCATCATTGGCTTGTATCTCTAATGAGAATGTATTATGATAGATGGGAAAGGATGGTAGTTATGATCACAAGGACACGAAGCATAGAACATTACACAGAACGATGTGGTGGAAAAGGAACGATGCATATTGAGCGCTTATTAGACGAGGCGCACGTCAACTCCCATGTCAAAATGTATGCAAAGGAGACGATTGATGTTCATTCTTCCTTGGGGGTGCATCCTCATAGGGAGGATGGAGAGTGCTATTTCATTTTACAGGGGACAGCAAAATACAATGATAATGGAACGGAAGTCATTCTCACCGCCGGAGATTGTACCTTTACTCCTGCCGGAGAATGTCATGGTATTGAAAACATCGCGAGGAACCGCTCATCTTTATGGCGCTGATCCTGAAAGATTGATCTCTATCCCCTATCTATAATGATATGTTCTACATATGAATTAAACATAAAAAAGGCCGCAGGGCTTTTTTTTGTCCTTTCCCACTTGCCCCTTATGTACTTCTCTATATTAGCTTGTCGCTCCCTGCGCATTACTGACTACCACACTGAGCATACTTTCTTGATCTCTACTTTTATACTGTTTTTAACTGACATAACTACTTCCGACAGCTCTGCCGTTTGGATCGCTCCATAATACAAAAGTGCCTGCATAAACATTGTCATTGTGATCCTCCTTTTCATTTTCCATATCTTTTTATGTTCTATGATATGAAAAAAAGTCACAGCACAAGTAGATTCAAGTATTTCGATTACTTCAAATCACTATGGTTGGATCACGCTATCACACTCCCTTTGTACGGCTATTGATTCGCTTTGCGTCTTATGAGAGCACGGATAGGACAGCGAGATAAAAAAACCGCATTATCAGAACGGAATATTTTTGAGTGTGCATCCGCTTTGATATGCAGTCATTAATCTTAAAGCAATATGAATTCCTTCTATGATCTATTGCTATTCCAGTACAGCGCCCTTACTTCCGGAGGTTACCATACGTGCATAACGTCCCAGCCAGCCCTCGGTAATATTGGGTTTCGGCTTTATCCACGCATCCTTGCGTTTGACAAGCTCAGCCTCATCCACAAGCAGCTGAATGGAACCGTTTGGAATATCGATGGCGATCACATCCCCTTCTTTTACCAATGCAATCAGACCACCCGCCGCTGCTTCCGGTGATACATGGCCGATGGCTGCACCTCTGGTAGCGCCGGAAAAACGCCCGTCCGTAATCAATGCGACATCATGATCCAGCTTCATGCCGGCAAGGGCCGAGGTCGGATTTAGCATTTCCCGCATCCCCGGACCGCCTTTGGGTCCCTCATAGCGGATCACTACCACATCACCCTTGTGAATATCACCATTATAGATCGCCTCGATAGCGTCCTCCTCACATTCAAAGACACGTGCCGGACCGCTGTGTACCAGCATGCTTTCTGCTACCGCAGAACGCTTGACTACACATCCCTCCTGCGCCAAATTGCCAAACAATACCGCAATGCCGCCGGTCTTGGAATTCGGTGTTTCAATATCTTTGATGATCTCATGGTTCAGATTCTCTGCCTTAGCGATATTCTCTGCCACACTTTTTCCTGTCACAGTCATGCATGTCGTATGGATCAAATTCTTTTTTGCCAGCTCCTTCATCACAGCAGCGACACCGCCGGCACGATACAGATATACGATATGATCCGGTCCAGCAGGCGCCAAACGACACAAATTCGGCGTTCTGGCACTGATCTCATTGATCTTATGCAGATCCAGTTCTACCTTTGCCTCATGCGCAATCGCTAATAAATGCAGAACGGAGTTAGAGGAACAGCCTAGCGCCATATCGCAAGCCAAGGCATTCTCAATCGCCTGCTTGGTAACAATATCCCGCGGCTTCACATTCTTTTCCACCAGCTCCATGATCTTCATACCGGCATGCTTGGCTAACAGGATACGCTCATTGTACACTGCCGGGATGGTTCCATTGCCCGGAAGTGCCATACCGATCGCCTCACACAGACAATTCATACTGTTGGCGGTAAACATACCCGAACAGCTGCCGCATCCCGGACAGGCATTCTGCTCGACATAGGTCAATTCTTCCTCATCAATCAAGCCGGCCTTCTTGGCGCCCACTGCCTCAAACATCGTGGAAAGACTCATTGCCTTGCCATGTCTGCTTCCGGGAAGCATGGCCCCACCACTCATAACGATAGCCGGTAAATTGATACGCAGGGCACCCATAAACATCCCCGGAACAATCTTATCACAGTTGGGGACTAATACCATACCATCAAATGCATGTGCCATCACCATCGTTTCCACACTGTCGGCAATCAGCTCACGAGAAGCTAAAGAATACTTCATACCGATATGCCCCATCGCAATGCCATCGCAAACGCCGATGGCCGGCACCATGATCGGTGTACCACCGGCCATGCGGATTCCTGCCTTTACCGCTTCCGTGATCTTATCCAGATGCGCATGTCCCGGAACAATCTCAGAGTATGCACTGACCACGGCAATTAACGGTCGTTCCATTTCCTCCTTGGTAAGACCCAATGCGTAAAACAGCGAGCGCTGCGGAGCGCATTGATCTCCCTTCAATACCTTATCACTTGCTCTAGCCATCGCTACCTCTCCTTATTTTTTCAGCCAGCTCATCATCTTGCGCAATTCCTTGCCCACAGCCTCACTTGCGTGCTCCGCGTGCACACGACGCATAGCGAGGAAATGAGCACGTCCTGCGGACTTGTTTTCTGTAATCCATTTTCCCGCAAAGGTACCATCCTGAATCTCATGCAATACCTTTTTCATTTCTTTTCGCGTCTCATCGGTGATCAAAAGCTTACCGGTCACATAGTCTCCGTATTCTGCTGTGTCAGAGATAGAATAGCGCATCATCGCAAAGCCGCCGCTATTGATCAGATCCACGATCAGCTTCATTTCATGGATGCACTCAAAATATGCCATTTCCGGCTCATATCCTGCTTCTATCAATGTATCAAAGCCGGCTTGCATCAATTCACATACACCACCGCACAGCACTGCCTGCTCACCGAACAGATCGGTCTCTGTCTCGGCACGGAACGTCGTCTCAATGATTCCTGCACGTCCGGCACCAATACCGCATGCATAGGCCAGCGCATAATCCTTTGCCTTGCCGCTGGCGTCCTGATGAATGGCAATCAGGCTCGGCACGCCTTTGCCCTCCAGATACTGGGAACGTACGGTATGACCCGGACCCTTTGGGGCCACCATAATCACATCGACATCTGCTGGCGCCACGATCTGATTGAAGTGAATCGCAAAACCATGCGCAAACATCAATACGTTGCCGGCCTCCAAATTCGGCTTGATATCCTTTTCATAAATATCCGGCTGATTCTGATCCGGTGTTAGCATCATGATCAAATCACCCTTCTTGGCAGCCTCCGCCGCTGTGCAGACCTCTAATCCTGCCTCCTTTGCCTTGACAACACTGGCTGAATTCTCACGCAGCCCGACGACCACATGAACACCGCTGTCCTTCAGGTTTTGCGCATGCGCATGCCCCTGAGAGCCATAACCGATGATCGCAACGGTTTTTCCCTTCAACTCATCCAAATTACAATCTGCATCATAATACATCTTTACCATTTTTTTGTCCTCCTTTGGTAATTACTGTTCATCATAAACGGTGCCGACACTCATCGCAAGCGCACAGCCGCCGGTTCTTACAATTTCTACAATTTCAAACATTTCCAATTTATCGATGAAGGCATCCACACTTTGCGTGCTTGCGCACATCTCAACCATATAAAGCTGCTGATCGATCTGTTTTGCGATCGCTTGATTGGCATCCACGAAGCGGATGAAATCCTCCTCCTTCATATAGTTGACTTTCACCTTTACCAATACGACCTCTCGCATATAGAGCTCCTGATCCTTCACCTCTTGAATCGCCTTGACGTCCTCCAATTTGGCACATTGAAGCTTAATTTGCCGGATGATCGCCTCCTCTCCCGAGGTGACAATCGTAATACGAGAAAACTTCGGATTCTCCGTTTCTCCTACCGATAGGGATATGATGTTATACCCACGGCTGGAAAACAGGTTGGTCACTCTTGTCAATACACCGAAATGATTTAAGACAAGAAGCGACAATACAACTTTTTTCTGATTCATGTTATCCTGCCCTCCTAGTTTCCATATATGATATCATCCGCACCCTTTCCCGGAGGAATGATCGGATAAACACAATCATCCGGATCAATGATACAATCGATGATACATGGCTTGTTGGAAGCGATCGCTTCTTTCATGACCGCATCGATCTCACTGCGATAGGTGATGCGATACCCATTGGCCCCAAATGCCTCCGCCAGCTTGACAAAGTCAGTGCGACGATGGATCGATGTCTGCGAATAGCGCTTTTGATAGAACAAGCTCTGCCATTGACGAACCATGCCCAATACCGAATTATTAAAGACAAGCACGATAATCCCCAAATGCTGCGATACTGCGCATGCCATTTCATTCATGTTCATATGGAAGCTGCCATCACCACTGATCAATACGACTGGTCGATCCGGATGCGCTGTTTTCGCACCGATCGCTGCGCCCAAGCCATATCCCATTGTCCCAAGGCCACAGGAGCTGATGAAGCTGCGTGGTTTGGCAAATTGGTAGTATTGAGCGGTGATCATCTGGTGCTGACCGACATCGGTGACAATGATCGCATCATCACCTAATAGCTGATGCAGCGTATAGATAAAATCACGCGGATCGACGCGATCTCCTTGCGCCGCCTTCGGTAAGCCGATCTTCGTCTTAAAATCCTGCAAGGTATCGCACCATTCCTTGTGCTCCTGTTCTTTGATTGCTTCCATCAGCTGTTTTAAGATGATCTTGGCATCACCGATCAATGGGATGTCACAGGGAACGTTTTTGGAAATCTCAGAGGCATCGATATCGATGTGGATAATCGTTGCGCGTTGAGCGAAGGCTTCGCGATTGCCTGCCACCCGATCAGAGAAGCGTGCGCCAAGCGCGATCACCAGATCGGCGTTCAATGTGGCATAATTTGCGACTGGGGTTCCATGCATACCGATCATGCCCAAATAGCGCTCATAATCATAAGGAACTGAGGATAATCCCATTGCCGAGCAACAGATCGGTGTCTGCGTTCGCTTGGAATATTCCAGCAGCTCCACACAGGCATCGGCACAAATCACACCGCCACCGGCATAAATCAGCGGACGCTTCGCGCGTTTGATCGCTGCGATTGCCTGTTTTCTATCGCTTGCGTTGAGTTGAGGGGCAGGGCGCTTCTCGAATTTTGGCAATGCTTCATATTCACATACCGCTGCGCTCACATCCTTAGGGATATCGATCAAAACCGGACCGGGGCGATTGGAATTGGCGATTTCAAAGGCAAGACGCACTGTCTCTGCCAGCTCCTTTACATCATGCACAATAAAATTGTGCTTGGTAATCGGCATGGTAATTCCGGCAATATCCACCTCCTGAAAGGAATCCCTTCCAATCAGGTCACTGGAAACATTGCCTGTGATCGCCACAATCGGCACACTGTCCATATAAGCGGTCGCAATACCGGTAACCAAATTGGTCGCACCCGGACCGCTGGTTGCCAGACAAACGCCTGTTTTCCCGCTGCTTCGCGCATATCCATCTGCCGCATGAGCCGCTCCCTGTTCATGGGAGGTCAACACATGCTTAATCTGATCCTGCTTATCATACAATGCATCATAAATATTCAATACGCTGCCGCCGGGATAGCCGAATATCGTATCCACTCCCTGATCAATCAGCGCTTGTATCAAGATCTGTGATCCATTTAACATCATAATACCGCACTCCTCTTTATTTTCTATTGCTTGATCCACATGCAGGTGGTTCGCTGTTGGTTGGCAAATTGCCATAGTTTTCATTTTATTATGTATGGTTGGAGAAGGGCTATTCAATCTCACTGCGATAGCCGGTTTCATTGAGCTTTGCGATCAATGCTTCCCCATGGCTTCTGCCGCTGACCTCTACCCCCATATGAATGATCGTTTCCTTCAAACCAAGATCGGCTTGAAAGCGATCATATTGTACTTCGATGATATTGGCATTTTGTTTACGCACGATCGTACAGAATTGTTCCAAAGCACCGGGGACATCCTGCATCAGTGTTTTAAAGCGCATATTGCGTCCTCTGGTAAGCAAGCCTTTTTCCACTACCTTGTGGATAAAGGACACATCGATATTCCCGCCGCTCAACACACAGACAACACGCTTCCCCTGACAATCCAGCTTGTGATTGAGTATCGCTGCCAAAGAGGCTGCGCCGCTGGGCTCTACCACTTGCTTCTCCCGTTCGAGCAATAATAGAATGGCATCTGCGATCTCATCATCGCTGACCCTTACCATTGCATCCACATGCGTATTGATCAATGCGACGGTAAGCGCGCCGGGATTGGCAACCGCAATACCGTCGGCAATCGTATTCACACCGTTGGTGGTACAATGCTTCTTATGGGCAAAGGAAGAAACAATCGCATCTGCGCCCTGTGCCTGTACACCGATCACCTGAATCCGCGGATTGATCGCTTTGACATAGGAAGCAATCCCGCTCAATAAGCCGCCGCCTCCAGCAGGTACAACGATCATATCCACATTGGGCAGATCATGAAGAATTTCATAGGCGATCGTCCCTTGTCCTGCGATCACATCCTCATCATCAAAGGGATGGATAAATACCGCACCGCTTTCCTTTTGAAGCTCCACCGCCTTTGCGTATGCCTCGTCGTAGCAATCCCCTGCCAATACGACATCAGCGCCATAGCCGCTAGTTGCCTGTACTTTTGCGATCGGTGTGCTTTTCGGCATCACGATGGTGGCATGAATCCCCAAACATTTGCTTGCGTATGCTACACCCTGTGCATGGTTTCCCGCACTGGAGGCGATCACCTCGCTCACTCCTTCATCCTCTTTCAGCTTCGACAGCTTATGATAAGCGCCTCTGACCTTAAAGGAGCCTGTTTTCTGACGATTCT
>CANPNQ010000018.1 GCA_947575425.1 uncultured Erysipelotrichaceae bacterium | reverse complement strand
GCATTGATTCACATAGATCTTTTGGATCGGCATTATGAATTATTCCTGTTAAATTATGAGGAATGTCAAAATATACAGGTATTCCGCACGGAAAAGGATTTTGTGAATTGTTATATGGGGGATGTTGACCATACACAGCCAACTTTGTTATATCGGAATGGTATGATCTTATATTATCCAAGCAATTCAGAGGATAGTTGGGAATATATGGAGGATTCCGTGTGGATTCGCTATGAGGTCGGCAAAAAGGAATGCGAACCGAGTGATCAGGAATATGAGGAATTGATGTGCTTGGCGGACTTTGTGTATGAAACCTTGGAATTCCTGCTAGAAGATGAATGGTTTATCCCCAACCTGCAGGAGGGAGTTGCGCTGAATATCGTGAAGAAGGGGAAGGAAACGATCATCCATTATTCTCCATTTAAAGCGAAGCTGCCAAAAAGCAGATTGGGCATAGGCAAAAAAGCAGAGGAAGCCATCAAATTGGCTAAGCGAAGCAGCGAGCATTTGAGCATCAATTTATTGATGGTTCCTAATTTGTTGCGGGAGCGAAGCATGAAGGAGGTTAGAGATTATCTCATTTCCTATATGGAAACCTATGGAATACCGAAAAAGATCTCGGTAGAGGATGGACATTTATATGAGCTGTTTGTGAAACTGTGCAAATCATTTCCGGTGGAGATCGTATTGGGGAAATGCAAGAGCCATGTGCTGTCAGAACAATTTGAAGAAGCATTGATGGTAGAAAATCCGATGGAGTATTTTGATAGGAAGCTGTTTGAGCAGATGGCTCAATTTGATGAGGAAGAGCTGATGAAATTTTTTGAAAATCGCTCTGAGGAAGAGATGAGACGGATCATGAAGCAACTCATATTTATGAAACTGCTCGAGAAAAAGGGAATTAAGTGGAATGCTGAAATGCTTAACAAGAAGGATGCAGAGGAGTGGATTATCTGAATCACCGATTCGCAGTGATGTTTTCTTTGTGAATATGCGCCAGTTTACAGGAAACCGCTGGGGTACTAAAAATCCGGTGATTCTGCGTGATCGTGATTTGGGTATGATTCGTGCTGGCGGCTTTGGGACATATGCGTTTCAGGTCAGTGATTTACAGGTGTTTATGAAGGAAGTGATTGGGGCAAGGAGAATGGTATTGATCTACGATATTATCACTTTTCTATCATCGCTGATTGTAGAAGCTGTCATCCATGCGCTGTCTGCGCATGGAGGCGCGGTATTAGATCTGGCGGGACGCTATGCGACCATTGCGGAGAATGCCAGAGTCTATGCCAATGAACGCTTGGTATCTATGGGAATCCAATGTACTCAGCTTATGGTAGAGAATATATCCTTGCCGGAAGAAGTGGAGAAGCTGATTGATGAGCAGTCGGGAATCCATTTGGCGGCTGGGAATATGCAGGATTTTGTCCAGTATCAATCAGTGAGAGCAATGCGTGATGTGGCTGCGGAAAAAGGCGGTATGGGTGCTTCCATCGGGGCATTGGGTGTAGGAATTGCAGCAGCAAAGCAAATGTCACAGCAATTTCAGGCAAGCACCCAAGAAACAGCGGTGAATATCGGTGTTATTTGTCCTTCCTGCAAAACACAAAGCGAAAGAAAGGATCGTTTCTGTTCGAACTGTGGCATACCTCTGCAACAAGTATATCAATGCCCTAACTGCAAGGAACAGGTAGAGATAGGGGATAAATTTTGTCCTAATTGTGGACAAAAGCTACAATAGGATCGAAATTCAGTTCATTTGTATATTCTATCAAATAGGATTCTTTATTATAAACAGAGGATTCCGCTTTCCCACAGTGGTGGTGGGAACAGATTAGGATCATAGGAAGAAAGCGAAAGAGGGCTAGGAGCAATGGGTGATGCAGGCAGGCATTTTTGTATCTCGGATATCCATGGCGATTTTGAAAAATATGAACGAATGCTTGCGCTGATTGATTTTCGCAAGGAGGATGTTCTGTTCGTCATCGGTGATGTGGTGGACCGCAAGCAAGGCGGGTTGCGAATTCTGCGTGATATGATGATGCGAGATAATGTAGTTCCGATCTTAGGCAATCATGAATATATGGCGGCGATCTGTTTGAATTGGCTGAATCAAACAATCAGTGAGGAAAGCATCGCTTCCCTGCATACGGATCATTTACAGAGACTCCAAGAGTGGATGGAGGTCGGTGGTGCATCGACCCTTCAGGAATTTTATGAATTGGATTTTGAAGCGCGGTTTGATATATTGGATTACTTATCTGACTTTGCATTGTATGAGACGCTGACGCTTAATCATCGCCATTATATTCTTGTACATGCTGGTTTGTATCATTTCTCTATGCAAAGGGGCTTGGAAGATTATGATGTGAGTGAGCTCATATTTCATCCGATGGATTATGGACGAACCTATTTTCCCGATGCTTACATTGTCAGCGGACATTTACCCACAAGGGTCATTTATGCCGCTAAGCAGGGACAGGAACTCTCAGAATTGAAGCCGCATGAATATCGGGATGAGATCTACATGGAAAATCATCATATTGCGATTGATTGCGGATGTGGCTATGATGGGCGCTTGGGATGTATTTGTTTGGATGATCTGCAGCATTTTTATGTGTAGAGGCAAAGGGGAAGTTCGAAAATAAGCGAGCTATGCTTGTGAGGATATCATAGGAGCTTATTTGAGATGATGGATAAAAAAAGCAAGCGTAAGAGCAAGATCAGAAATCGGAGGGATATGTGGATGAGATATGCAGCATTGATCGTTGCGGCGGGGAGCGGTGAGCGGATGGGGCTTGGTTATAATAAACTGTTATATCGGTTGCATAGCGGCAATACCGTTCTTGAAGAAACACTTCAAATCTTTTTGAAAGATGAGCGATGCGCACAGCTTGTCTTGGTCATCAATGAAGCCGAGCGAGAAAGCATCCTAGGTATGTATAGCGATCAAAGAGTGGTTCTGGTCAAAGGAGGGAGTACACGACAGGAATCGGTATATCATGGATTACAGGCAGTCCAAGAGGATAAGGTGCTGATCCATGATGGCGCCAGACCATGGTTGTCTAAGGAATGCTTAGATCGTATCGTAGCAGGGGTAGAACAATATCCTGCCTGTCTTTTGGGGGTGGCGCTAAAGGACACAATCAAGCAGGTGGACGAACAGGGATTTGTAGTTATGACCCATCAAAGAGATATACTGAGACAAGCGCAGACACCGCAGGCGTTTGATACCCGCTTGATCTTGGATTGTTATAAAAAGGCAGCGGAAAAAGGTATCGTTGCGAGCGATGATGCACAGCTGGTGGAATTATGCACTGATGTAGCGGTACGCATGATTGAGGGGAGCTATGAGAATCGCAAGGTGACGACAAGGGAGGATCTGGATGGCAAATAAGGAAGCGATGGGCGATTGGAAAAGCGGGAAGGGAAAAGCGGTGACTTCCTTGGTTCTGGGGATCATTTCCTGTGTGGGAGCGCTTGGGTTTTATATAGGGTGGATATTATCACTGGCGTGTGGGATTCCTGCGATCGTATTCGGCGCATTGGGAAAGTGCGGAGAAAAACGAGGGCTGGCCATTGCTGGCTTTGTATTGGGAATTGTCGGAACCTCTCTGGGCGCTATATTGCTTATTGGTGCCAGTCTTTGGTTTTGGTTGGTTGGGTTTCATTGATTGGAAGCAAAAGATGAACAAAAAGAGCGAAGTTTTCTATCACATGCGGTACTATACGGAGAATAGATTCAAAAAAATGTCGCTTCTTGATATGTGATGAATCAAAAAAGGGGGGATTCACATGGCTTCCATGACAGACCTTGTAGCAGTTTTTTTCTGATGAGAATATAAAGCGTTTTTATCATATAGATTGCCTTCCTACCTAGGAAACACGAAGAACATAATAACAATAGGATAAAACGATAGGAAGGCTGTGACACGATTGCTTCCTCTATCTCGTAGGGGTGGAAACAGCATATTTGCTTCAAATGATTGATTTTATGACACCCCAATATATCAAGTATGAAAGATGTCTATATATGCAACAGCTTTAGATATGTTTCAACACCGACCGATAATATTGCGTCATCAAAATCAAAGTGATCAGAATGAAGCGGTGCGCTTTCACCCAACCCAAGATAAAAGAAAACACTCGGTACAACACTTCCATAATAGGCAAAATCTTCACTGAGCAGATTGGCATCAGGCAGTTCATACAGATCACCGAGGATGCGGTGAGCACGTTCATATAAGGGAAGATCATTGATCAGGGCAGGATAGCCGACGGAACGCTGCACTTGACAAGGACATCCATATTCCGTCTCTATGCGCTCGCCGATCATTTTCAACTGGTGGAACAGCTGTTGAAACAAAGGACCATCCCAAGTTCGTAAGGTTCCCTTTAAGACACTGGTATCACTGATGACATTGCGGGCACTGCCGCTTTGCATATAACCAAATTCCAACAAAAAGGTTTGTTTTGTAACGGTTGCTTTGACACGCTGTACCTCCTGAAGAAAAGCCACTGCTGCTTTGAGGGCATCTTTCCCCTTATCGCTTTGAGCAATATGGGCACGCTTTCCTTTGATGACGATATCGATCTCGGCTGATTTAGCCATCATAACTCCTGCCTTTGAGGCCACTCTGCCTTTTTTTAAAGCAGGCCACACGTGAAAGCCGAACAGCGCTTTTACATGAAACTTTGTAAGAATACCGCTGTCGATGATGCTTTTGGCGCCACCGTTTGTTTCTTCTGCGGGCTGGAAAAGCAGTAGTACATTATAATCGCATGTATTGAATTGATGGAGGCGACAGGCAAATTCCAATAGGATCGCCATATGTGCATCATGACCGCAGGCGTGCATCTGATGGGGATGGCAGGAGCGGTAATCACATGTATTTTTCTCCTCAATTGCCAATGCGTCCATATCGGCACGAAAAGCCAGTGAACTTTGCTTTCCGAAATCAAAATAAGCTGCCAACGCGCTTTCTGCCGGTTCAAGAATGCTACAGGATAAAGCTTGTAATTGTTGCTTGAGATAGGCGATGGTTTTGGGTAATGTGCGATCCAATTCCGGTATTTGATGTAACTCACGTCGAAATTTCTGTACCTGTTTCATATTCAGCCTCCACTGGATTGCTTCCGTTGCCTATCGATCTTTGCTGATGGATCTGCCGGAAGTATTTTCATATTGAATTGTATGCACTTCTATGAGATCTGTATGCCTAGCGATGAAAAGATCAATCGGATGCCTATGCAAAAAAGAGGTATCTATCCCTATGCCTGTAAGATAAAACAGGAAATTTACAGCGATATCTGACATAGAATAAAAGGCATCTGATATCAATGAAAGGAAGGGGTAGTATGCTCTCATGCAGCAAATATCATGGCTGCGGCAATGATTTTATATTGTTACAGGAAATCTCGGCGCATGCAGAAAGGAAAAAAACGATCGTGCGTGGTTTATGTGATCGGCATATGGGAATTGGTGCGGATGGGTGCATCTTTGTACACAGCGATCCATTGGCAATGGAATTTTATAATTGCGATGGATCAGAGGCAGCCATGTGCGGCAATGGCTTGCGCTGCTTTGCCAAATATGTGATGGATGAAGGAATTTGTACAAAGCGCCGATATAAGGTAAAAACCTTGGCAGGAGATATGGAGGTTTTTGTGGAGTGTGTATCACCGTTCCTTGTGTCGGTGCACTTTCCTAAGCCGATTGTGGATAAACGGGAAGAAAGCAGTCTTCCAGATCACAAGATCTGGGATGCGCCGATCTGTATCAATGATCGCAGCTTGCGCATTGACACCTGTTTTGTCGGTACCATCCATACGATTCTATATGTGGAAGATGTCGGCGATCCATCGTTACCGGATATTGGAGAAAGGCTGCATGCGCATCCGCTGTTTCCCAAAAAAACCAATGTCAACTTCATTCAGGTGATGGATGCCTCCAAACTAAAAGTAATCACCTATGAGCGGGGAGTAGGGATGAGCAAAGCATGCGGCAGCGGGTGCTGTGCAGCGGTGTGGGATGCTTGGGTGCGCGGCTATGTGGCGCGTGATGTTTTGGTGGAACTTCCATGCGGGTCATTACAAATCCATGTACACCATGATGAAACAATCACCATGCAGGGAAGTGCAAAACGGATCATGAAAGGGGTGGTATATGACATATAATGAAATAAAGCGATCATGAGGAATGAATGGTCGCAAAGGATGGCTAGATGGGTAAGGAAAGAAGCTGATGGATGATGATTCATGTCATATTGTGCGGATATGGACGGATGGGAAAGCTGATCCATGAGGCAATCAGGGAATGCGGCGATATGGAGCTGATGCTGGTGGTGGATCGCTCCAATGAACAAGAGCTGTATCGTTTAAAACAACCGGCGGATCTAATGATCGATTTTTCTCATCCCGATGCCTTTGATATGGTACTTCGCTATGTTAAATATAGTGGTTGTGCATTATTATCAGGAACCACCGGTTTATCCGAGTATCAAATCATGAGAATGCATCAACTCAGATATGATACCCGAATCATGTATGCAAGCAATTATTCACTTGGCATTGCGCTTATGCTTGCGATTGTCAGATGGGTAACACCGTATGTGAGAGAGGATTTTGATTTAGAAATAATTGAAGCACACCATGCTAAAAAGCAGGATGCGCCCAGTGGTACCGCAATTCGCTTAATGCAGGCGATGCAAAAGGAGGAAAGCGATATACAGGGCTGTAAGTATAATCCTGATCAAAAAGGGGATATCGGCATCCATGTGATCAGGGGCGGCAGCTTGCCGGGAGAGCATACTGTCCTGTATTTGGGCGATCAGGAAACATTACAGATTACGCATACGGCATATAGTAGGAAATTGTTTGTGAATGGTGCGATGAAGGCTGCCCGATGGTTGATGAAACAGGAAAGCGGATGTTATCGGATAGAGGATATGATGGGAGGATATATACATGGAAACACAGGAGATGATTGATTATATCGCACAGTCAAAAAAGCGTACTTTGATCAAGGCATATGTCAGCTGTAAGACCCCCATTGCCTTTCCCAAGGCAAAGGTTTTTGGGGCAAGCAGTATGCTTGTGATCGGTGATTATGAGGATATCGTACCGATATTAGAGGCTCATAAACAGGATATTGAAACAATGGAGGTGGAAACATATTGTCGCAACAGCGCGCTTTCCTTGCTTGATATCACACACCTGTCGGCACGGATCGAGCCGGGAGCGATCATCCGATCTCATGTGACGATTGAAGATCATGCGGTTATCAT
This sequence comes from uncultured Erysipelotrichaceae bacterium, assembly GCA_947575425.1. GTDB lineage: Bacteria > Bacillota_I > Bacilli_A > Erysipelotrichales > Erysipelotrichaceae > C-19. The sequence goes on along the minus strand of CANPNQ010000018.1, from coordinate 2,723 downwards.
GATGGGCGCTATCATCAATATCGGCGCTCATATCGGTGCTTATACGATGATCGATATGGGAGCGGTAATCGGAGGAAGAGCGTATGTCGGCAGGCATTGTCATATTGGCGCCGGGGCTGTTTTGGCAGGCGTGATAGAACCGGCAAGCGCCAAGGAGGTCATTGTGGAAGATGATGTGATGATCGGGGCGAATGCGGTGGTATTGGAGGGGATACGCATCGGTAAAGGAGCCATTGTCGCAGCCGGAGCCATCGTCATTGAGGATGTGGCAGAGAACAGTGTGGTCGGCGGCGTTCCTGCACGCCTCATCAAGCAAAAGGATGAACAGACAGAACAAAAAACGCAGATCATCGAAGCCCTGCGCCAAATCTAGCAAATATCGTTTCCTTTTCATGCCTCACCTCTTACCAAAACTAAAAGGTGGATATAAAGCAAGAGGAAGAAATGAAAAGTTAAGATTACGATGCTTCATTTACAGGAGCGCAAGACAAGCAATCATCAGCGCCAAAGCAAGCGCTGTTTACATAAAAACAATGAAATATCCGAAAAAGGACTTACGCTGATTCATAAGGATTCAGCTTCTTTTTATTTGACATCAAATATTTCACATTTAGGAATCAAATGGGGATAAGCGACGTCATTTCCCGTTTCCCGCACTTTTTTTGTCGGACAGGTGAACGTAAATGTCATTCTTCTTGGATCATGTCAAACACAGGAAAAAATTGTAAAAGAAAAAATGAAATTTTTCCTATACAAATGCAGGCAAAAACGATATAATAGTGGTGGAAAGTAGCGCAAAGTGGTAGAAAGTGGAGGTGAAGGTCATGTTCATGGGTGAATACGCACATAATATCGATAAAAAAGGGCGTATGATCATTCCCGCAAAATTTCGCGAGGAACTGGGCATGAAGGTGATCATCACCCGCGGTTTGGATGGCTGTTTGAACGGATATACCAAGGAACAATGGGAGATGATCTATGAACAACTGTTAAAGCTTCCTGCTACCAAAAAGGATGCCCGCATGTTTGTGCGTATGATGACAAGCAAAGCGGCAGAGTGCGAAATCGATAATCAGGGGCGTGTGCTTTTGCCATCCTCCCTGATTGCTTTAGCCGGAATTCAAAAGGAATGTATGATCATCGGTGCCGCCAATCATATTGAAATATGGTCTAAGGAAAACTGGGAGAATGTCGATGAGGAAGCGAATGCAAGCTTTGAGGATATCGCTGAGCATCTGACGGAATTCATCTTATGAAGCACGTCGCTGTCTTATTAAAGGAAAGCATTGCCGGATTGAACATCAAGGATAGCGGTATCTATATCGATGGAACATTGGGCAGAGGCTCTCACAGTGGAGAAATATTAAAGCGGTTGAACGATGGACATCTGTATGCTTTTGATCGGGATGAAGCAGCGATGAATGAATCAAGAGATCACTTATCGGCAATCAGTGATCACTTCACCTTGTTACATACCAATTTTTCCATGATGAAGGAAGAAATGGCAAAGCGGGGAATCAGGCAGGTAAATGGGATTCTGCTGGATTTGGGAGTATCTTCACCGCAGTTTGATGAAGCATCACGCGGCTTTTCCTATCGCTTTGATGCACCGCTTGATATGCGGATGGATCGGCGTCAGAGCCTGAATGCAAATGAGATTGTAAATACATGGTCGTATGAACAGCTCGTATCTATCTTTCAGCGATATGGGGAGGAGCGCTTTGCCAAGCAGATCGCCCGTCGTATTGAAAAACAGCGGATGGACAAACCGATTGAGACGACCTTTGAGTTGGTGGAGATCATTCGCTCCGTTATCCCGGAAAAGCTGCTGCATAAAAAAGGACATCCGGCAAAGCGGATCTTTCAGGCGCTTCGCATCGCAGTCAATGATGAGCTCAATGAACTGCATCAGGCGTTGGAGGACGGCTTGGCATTGCTGGCGCCGCAAGGGCGCTTCTGTGTGATCTCCTTCCATTCCTTGGAGGATCGCATGGTGAAAGAGGCCTTTGTAAAAGCCAGTACGCCAAAATATATCGACAAACGAATTCCCATTCTACCTCAGGATATGCCTAAAGCAGAATATCGATTGATAGGAAAAAAACCGATCAGCGCAGATGAAGCAGAGCTGATGGAAAACAATCGCTCCCATTCCGCAAAATTGCGGATCATTGAAAGGATTTGAAATTATGGCAAAAATCGTAAAACGGAAACGCAAATTGAGAATAGAAGCATTGGTCACCTTATTTTTTATGTTTTCGATCTTTCTGTATTTGGGATGCATGACAGGTCTTCGCTCCTATAACTATGTATTATCAGAAACAGCGGAGCATGCCACATATGACAAAGAACAGCTGGAGGATCAGGTAAAGACATTGGAAACAGCGGTGAAGGAAATGTCTACCTATGATCACATTGCGCAGATCGCAGAGAAGGATGGAATCAAGGCATATCAGGCCAATGTGAAGATCTTGGGCGGAGAATAATAAAAGGAATCAAATGCGGCTTTGTGTTTTTCAACAACCAAGGGAGCAGTCGTGTCCATTTTTTTAAAATTTTGTTATCAAAGATGAGATAGGGAGCGGTTGGAAAGAACTGCAAAAAAAAAAACAAGCATAAATACGAAACGGGAAAAAAAAAAAAAAAAAAAAAAAACAAAACATACACAAAACCCCAAACACACAAAACGGACACACCCCCTAAAATAAAAAGCACAAAAGAGAAAA
>CANPNQ010000017.1 GCA_947575425.1 uncultured Erysipelotrichaceae bacterium | reverse complement strand
GTAAAAATGAAAGAAAGGATACCAAAGCATGTAAAAAAGTGATATAATGCAATAGATTTAAGATAGGTGATCAATATGCATGAGTCAGTATTTCAAGGATGGAATTTTTTCAAATGGCTGTTAAATATCCTGATCGTATTATTAACGGTATATGTGCTGACACTCTTTTTGAATCTGATCTTTGCGATCGGATATGTCATTATGCTTGTGATTCATGAGGCAGGGCATGTGATAGCGGCGAAGTCCTATGGAGCTAATGTACATTTTGGCGGATTTACTCCTTTTGGCGCCTATATCACGATAACAAATGAGACCTCAGTAAAGGAAAATGCGATCATCGCGATCAGCGGACCGTTATGCGGGCTGTTGGCAACGGTGGTGTATTTTATCCTTTGTTATATCACACGCAGTCAGAATTTTCTGTGGCTGAGCTTTTTTACCGGTGTGGTATCATTGATGAATCTGTTGCCGCTCAATCCCTTTGACGGAGGTAAGGTCATATCAGCGACCTTCCTGTATTTTCCCCTCGTCTTGATTCCGGCATTGGGATATGGGATGTATTACTTTTTTCAAAAGCAGCTCTGGATCGCAGTGGTGCTGCTGGCATTGTGCATCGCCTATATCATCTTTGATGTCATACGAATGCGCAATAACAATCATATGGAGCTGATGTTTCAGTTCAGCAAATCCTCCAAGGTGATGATCTTCCTTGCATATTTCTTGATTCTATTGGTGTTGGCAGGGATGATCGGGGCAATGGTATTTGATTACGGTACGCTGTTAATACCGCAAATCCGTCCTTTGAGTTTGCCAGAGGATCTCATTCCTTATTTCATCAGAAATTGGATGGCATAATTTGATTGGATTAAAAAAGAAGGAGAAAGTTTCCTGTATGGTCTCGACCTTCTTTTTTTTACGAGAAGCATGGAAAGCACAAAGGAAGCGATTGCCTATTTTCGTGGTAATTCGACAGGGGAATCTGGGGAATTATCGTGAAAAAGAGCGAAATTCAGCGAATAAGCGATGACTTTGTCGAAAAGTTTTTTTCAATGAAACAGGTAAAAGAGAACCTTTTTTTGGGATAGAGTTAGGTAGGATTACATGGTTGGTATGATATCCTGTGAAAGTGCTGAGGATTTCTTGAAGGAAAAGGAAAAGTTAAAAATTGGAATTTTCTAACAAGTCTCTTTTCTAAATATTCTGAAAAGAAATGATGCGACTGTAAAACAAAGTGCTTATTTTATGGGCGTTTGAAATGAACACGTTTGAAAAAGATGTATAAACTGAAAATGGGGAGGATAGAATAGTGGTAAAGGCGTGTGCAAAACACGGGAAATTTGACAAGTCAATGTTCCTGTGATAGAATAAGCCACGAGCTTAAAGGAGGAAATTTATGAAGCTGAAAAGAATATGTGCTTTTCTGATCATGGTTTTCATACTCTCCGGCTGTGCGAGTGATATCGCCATGAATGTAGCGGAGAATACCAATCAAGCCCATAACGCTGTGATTACCTCACAGCTGACACATAGAAATGTGCGCAGTGCTTTGCGCAGTGATGATCAAAAGCAGATTGCACTAAAAGAAGAAATTCGCTCCTATGCGCTTACCAAGAAGTTGAATACCAAGCTGGTAAAGCAGGATGCGATACAAGATACGCTGAAGCAGTTTGCCCAAACAGCTCAAGCAAGTCAATACGAGGTGGAAGCACCTCAGGCTCAGGCGCAAGAGAGCGAGCCGAATACAGATGCAAGAGAAGATACAACGCCTGTCTTGGATGAATATCAGATTCGTGCAACCTTATATGGTGTGGATTGCTACGGATGTAATGTCAGAGAGGATGGGACTGGCAATACTGCTACCGGGGTACAGCTGAATCCGCAGTGGGGCGTGAAACAAAGCAATGGGGAATGGCTCGAGGGTCTAACCTATGATGGATATTATATCATCGCCATGGATCCCAGTGTTCCTTTCTATTCCATCGTGGAAATATCCAATCATGGTTTGAGCGGTATGGGCTTTTCCCCTGATGTACCAATCAAATGCATGGTGTTAGATCGCGGCGGCGCGATCTATGGCAATCATATCGATCTGTATGTGGGATCGGAGAATTTTATTGATACACAGGTATTCTGGAATGGATCTACACCGACATTAAAGGTATTGCGATATGGCAGTTAGCCGCAATGCTTTTCATCATGGAAAAAACGAAGGCTGTATAGAATCGCATAGGTAGTTTTTATATACCTTGATTTATCCTTTAAGAGAAGATCGGCATATATTGCGATCGGGTGAACCGGGAAATAGGTTCGGGAAATATCCTGCATGCTGTTTTCTTGTTCCTCATCCTAGGAGATTGAGCGCAGCTTTATTTCTCCTGGGAATAGAGCGCTAAGGCAAATACCGCCAATCAGCGAATCAGAGGCGATCACACGTTCATCACCACATAAGTCCTATCATGACGGCGAAAGTCGTCTTTTTGTTTTTTTCCTTTCGCGCTTATGGTAAAATAGTAAGGAAAGGTTTGTGAAAGATGAAAGTAAAAGAGATCATTGTCGTTGAGGGAGTACACGATAGCCAAAAAATAAAATCATTTGTCGAATGCGATACGCTGGAGACCAATGGTTCTGCGATCACCAAGGAGCGAATTGCCCTGATCGCTGCTTTACAAAAGCGCAGAGGTGTGATTATCTTTACCGATCCGGATGCGCCGGGAGAGAGAATTCGCTCTTTGATCAATGAAGCAGTACCGGGCTGTAAGAATGCTTTCATAGAAAAGAAAAAGGCTCGCACCACACGCAAGGTCGGTGTCGAGCATGCCGCTGGGGCAGATATCATAGAAGCGCTCCATCATCTCATGACATTTGATACACAAAGGGATGAGGTGCTTTCATGGAGTGCTTTTACCGAATGGGGGTTCAATGGCGGTACAAATAGCGCAAAGCGAAGGGAAATACTGGGAAATGCATTATTTGTCGGGAGATGCAACGCTAAAACACTGTGGAAGCGGTTGAATATGCTGGGAATCGATGAGCGCACGTTAGGGAAGCTCTGTCAGGAATATTTCCCGGGAAAAGGTAGTTAGCAGGAAGATGATAGAGGGGAATGCATCAGGAAAAGGAGGATGTGGCTTGTATGAAGCAGATCATCGCAACGCCATCCCGCACCAAGGAGCTGTTGGACACCTATCAGCTGCGGGCAAAGAAGAATTACGGTCAGAATTTTTTGATTGAGCCGGGCGTCGTGGATAAAATCGCACGCCACGCCCTAATCAGCGATCACTGTGCTGTGGTGGAGATCGGGCCGGGCATTGGAGCGCTGACACAATATCTATGTGAATATGCGCAAAGGGTCATCGCTTATGAGATCGATGCGCGCCTGCCTGCGGTATTGGCGGACAGCTTATCTGCGTATGATAATTTCGAGCTTCGCATGCAGGATTTTTTGAGCGTGGATATTCAAGAGCTTGTGAACGATTTGCGTCAGGAGGGATATGATGTGGTCTTTGCGGCCAATCTGCCTTACTATATCACCACACCGATCCTATTCCATCTGTTTGAGGCAAACTGTGAGATTGGTGCAATCACCGTGATGATGCAGAAAGAGGTGGCAGATCGCTTCCATGCCCGATGCAATACCAAGGAATACAATGCGCTGAGTGTCATGACTCAATATCGATGTGATATTACACCGATAATGAAAATACCAAGGAATGTATTCATGCCAAGACCACAGGTAGACAGCGCTGTGCTGCAATTCCGCTTCAAGCCGAAACAGGAGAATATCGATGAGGCGCGTTTGTTTGCGCTCATCAAAGCGTGTTTCAAGCAGCGAAGAAAAACAATCTTAAATAATTATGGCGCCTATGTGGGAAACAAGGATCAAGCAAAGGAATTATTAGAGAAAGCCGCTATTGATCCGAGCGTGCGCTCGGAAAGCTTGAATCTGAATGATTTCTTTCGCTTATATGAGGTGATGCAACAATGAGAGAATATGCAAATGCGAAGATCAATCTCTGTTTGGATGTGGTAAAAAAACGGACGGATGGCTATCATGAGATGAATATGATCATGGTGCCGCTGTCTTTATGCGACACATTGGATATTGTACCAAGTGATCAGGATCGCTATGAATGTGATCATGCGGACTGTACCATGGATGAGAACAACACCATCGTAAGAGCGCTGACCTTGATGCGGGATCATTTTGGGATCAAGGATCATTTTCATATATCCTTGAACAAGCAAATTCCCATGGAGGCAGGATTGGCTGGGGGAAGTGCGGATGGGGCAGCACTGATGCGTGCCTTATGGAAGATGTATGAGCTTCCGATCTCCTTGAAGAAACTAGCATTATTGGGCAAGAAAATCGGTGCCGATGTCCCTTTTTGTATCAGGAATACATGCGCACAGGTGAGCGGCATCGGAGAGATCATCACCCCCTTTCAGCTTACCTGTGATGTGCATGTATTGTTGGTAAAGCCAAAGCAAGGAGTGAGTACAGCGCAGGCATTCTCCCGCTTAGACTTGCAGGCTTGTACGCATCCCGATACCGGGCGTTGTCGCAAAGCCTTGGAGCAAGGCGATTTTCAAGGCTTTTGTGAAGCCGGTAAAAACACATTGGAATACAGCGCTTTTTCCATGGTACCGCAGTTAGCGCGGATCAAGCAGCATTTATATGAAATAGGACTTCCCTTTGCGCTGATGAGCGGCAGCGGATCTACGATATTTGCGCTCAGTGAAAAAAAGGATCAGCTGTATCAAGCCGCCCATATGCTGCAACAGGATTATCCCTTTGTATGCGTATGTGATATCTTGTAATACGCTGGCTGCTCAGAAAAGAAGTGAATCCATCTTTTTTGTAAACAATGGTTACATTCCATGGCGGTAGTTTTCCTAAAGGATGCATGCGACAGGAAATGGATCGCTCAGGTATTTCACTGGGGAAATCCAAGGCAATCAAAAAGGCATATCATAACGGTATGCCTTTGTTATAACAGCGAAAAAGCATAGAGGAAGAAATCCGATTATGCCTTGCGAAGCACAACGGTCATTGTGATATGATCTTCTTTCTTCGTGGCGTAAATATTGCCCTCCATTTGATGTAGCAGCTCTCGGCAGATATACAATCCAAGACCGCTCCCCTTGACCGCTTCACTGTTCGCTCCTCGCCAGAAGCTGTCAAAGATGTGCGGCAATTCATTTTCTGACAAAGTACAGCGAGCATTGGAAATACTGATCAGGCGATGATCCTCCTCATCGCTGAAGGTGATGCGGATCTCGCTTCCTTCTCCATATTTAATGGCATTTTCCATGATATTTTGTAACACTTCTACACAGCGCGGCTCATCTCCGTATATCAGACAATCCATATAGGGATCAATCGCAAAGGGGATTTTCAAATAATCCAGCTTATCGGTATAATATTGTTCAATCTCATGGAGGAGCGCAGATAAATAAAATTCGCTGTTATGGGTTTCCAGATGAAGGAAATCCGTACCCGCTGCGGTAATAATCTGTGAAATATAAGCTTCAATATCATCTGCCCTCGCCTCAATCTGATTTGCGGCATCTGCCTGTTTCCTCACATCCCTATATAGATGCTTAGACAATGCCTTGGCATACAGCTTAATGGCAGATAAGGGTGTCTTGATATCGTGAGTGAGCGAAAGGATCAACGTCTTTTTCTCTTTTTGTAGGCGTGCTTCTTCCTCTTTCTGATACTCCAAGCGCTCTCTTAACAGATCCATGCCCCATGTAAAGCGATCAAAATAGCGATTCTTGGATTCCTGTAAGGGGACATGCAAATTGCCTTTGGATAACTCATAGGGCAGATCACGTAAGCGGAAAAACGGAGTTAGCACGTAACGCTTGATATACCATAGGATCCCTATGATAAGCAATCCGGTTAAAAGGAGAATCCCATTGACGAGAAGCAGTGTCAAAGATCGCTGTGTATTTAAGGAGATGATATAATCAAAGCGATAGGGAATGCCATCGATGATGCGGATTACATAATCCTCGCCTTCTCCTATGTAAAAGGCTGGATCATCCGTATCTTTGGAAACGACACGGACCAAAGTCGGGTAGCATTCCAAATCCAGATGATCCAAGCCATATTGTGCAATTTGATCAGCGGCCCGCTCTACATCTACACGATATTCCCGATACACATGCGTATCATTGCGCCATAAGAACGCATTCCCCAGCATCAGCACAAGCAGAAAGGCGAAAAGGATGATGATGCATAAGCGGCGAAAGGCCTTCATGATGCCTCCTCAAAGCGATATCCGACACCCCATACGGTGATGATATGCTTCGGTCGTTTTACATCCGCTTCGATTTTTTCCCGCAGCCATTTGATATGCACAGTCAGTGTTTGCGGCTCGGAATCACTGTCAAAGCCCCAAATTTGATTGAATATCGCATCCTTGGAGAGTGTCGTATTGCAATTTTCCATGAATAGCGATAACAGTTCATATTCCTTCACCGTCATTTTTAATTCCTTTCCATCCTTATATACACATCTTCGACTCTTATCAATTTTAAGATTCCCGCAGATCATGGTGTTGGATTCATAGCGGCGTTTAAAAATACCGTTGATCTTTGCGATAAGCAGATCAATGTCATAGGGCTTTTCAATATAGTCATCTGCTCCTAACAATAAACCGTTCAGCTTGTCATCTTTTTCAATTTTGGCGCTTAATATGAGGATGGGAACCATGCTTGTTTCACGCAGCTTTTGACAGAAGGCAAAGCCATCCATTCCCGGAAGCATCAGATCCAATAAGACCATCCTTGCGCCTTCCTGCACAAACAGCGCTAAGCCTTCCTCCGCAGTTTCACATATGGCGCTGCTATATCTTTCTGCTTTCAGAAAATCACAAAGCAGGACAGCAATCTCTGATTGATCCTCGATGATCAAAATATCCACCATAAGCATTCCTCCCATCCGTTTCTTTTATATCACGCGAACTCAGTGTTCTGATCCGATTGTTTTCATTACCATCCCATCTCCATCAGCCAGTGATTTAACATCCGCTCGCGATCCTGTAAACGACTGTTTTCTTCATAGGCTCCCAATTCATAGCTGCCCGCAATATTACCGTCACAGATATACATCACCTTATTACAGCGGGCCGCTACCTTACTGTCATGTGTGACAAGAAGAATCGCTGTGCCTTCTCGATTGATTTTTACCAATTCCTTCATAACCTCATCGGATGCCATGCGATTTAAAGAGCCTGTCGGTTCATCCGCAAAGATTATTTTGGGATGATTGATCATACTGCGGCAAATACAGGCACGCTGAAGCTGTCCGCCAGATACTTCACTGATGTCATTATCGGCGATCTCAATGATTCCCAGCTTGCGCATCAATGCTTTGCCTTCCTCGCTTTTTTCTTTTCGGCTTGCCTTGTTTCGGCGGGATTGATAAGCGGGCAACAGAATATTATCCAAAATATTCAAATGTTTCATCATATACATCTGCTGGAAGATAAAGCCCATTTCATCCAGCCGCAGATCAGCCAGCTCCTTTTGAGACAGCTTGGAAATATCTCTGCCGCAAAACAGCGATACGCCTGCGCTTAGCGAGTCCATTCCGCTGGCGGTATACAAAAGGGTTGATTTTCCTGAACCGGAGGGTCCCATGATTGCCGTCATCTCACCCTCCATCATACGGATATTCACATTTTTCAGTACGTTGTTTTGACGTTTATTCACAACGTATGTCTTACACAGATCCTTGGTTTCCAATAATGTTTTCATATGTCTCTCCTCTATATTGTACCTTATATTTCTTATATTATCATTGAAAAAATGCATGATTGTGCGCATTTTCATGAAGCATCACTATTCTTATATCGCTATGGATGAAGTCGATAAGGGAAAGAGGGATGCTCATGTGGGTGGCAGGCGCTTATTCGATGTTGGAAGTTTGATCAGCGCTGATATGAGAGATGGCAGATGCAGAAAGCCATGCCGCAAACAGAATGATCGCACTCATTATCAGCGGATAGAGGAGAAATACCTCCCATATCCGTATATCAAAGGTGATGCTTTCCGCTCCCATCATCTGAAAGATCGGAGTGATGGTAAGGTATGTCATCGGATGCGCAAGCAAGGCACATAGTATCGCTGATACAAGCAGAATGATCGCAATGCGCAGGGTATGCCAGCGAACCAGTGTTTTGTTTTGAAAGCCGATTGCCTTTAACAGAGCAATTTCACTTTTTTCCTTGGATAGAAAGGAGCGCTCCATCAATACGGTAATCAGAATACTCATGATCATAACAATGCAGATGACAAGGTATTTTAGCTCATTGACAATCACGGAGATATTACCGATGATATCATCGATATAGGCACCGCCTTTATATACTTCACCTTCAGGATAGAGAGCCTGAATTTGATTGAGCCGATCCTGAATCGTTGTGGAATCGGGATCATCCGTAAATTTGATTTGGAAGGCTGAGAAGCCGACGAGCTGGGAAAAACTGATTTGAGCGCTTTCATGAAGGCGTACTCCCTCTCCCATATTCATCATCGATTGAAACAGGGCGGTGATCAAGTATTCCTTTTCCCCATTGATATCCGTGATGGTAATCGTATCACCGATTGAGACATGCAATCGCTCGCTTATGATGGGCGTGATGGCGATTTCATTGGCACGCTGCGGCGGTGTTCCCTCGATGTACGTATAATTCTCTGCTTTGGAATTGACGCCATATAAAACGATGGATTTACATGAGCGATCCTTGTATCGCAAAGAGAGCTTCATCATCATATTTATGGAAACATCGGCATTCATTCCATGTGCCTTTAAATTATCCGCAATCTCCTGTAAATGATGACGCATCCGAGCTTCTCCCTCCTGATGGAAGAAGCTGTCGGATTGATCGGTTTTCACCATATAAAGATCACTTTCAATCATACCGAAGGAGGTCACCAGATGATCGCTTTTCATCGTATTGGCACTGTTTGCCAATATAACAACCAGCAATAAGGAAAGGGTAAAGGTGATTAGCATCATGATATAGCGCTTGCCTTGCGAGAAGATATCATTCAGAGCCAAAAAGAGGGGGACAGGTATCATTCGCTCCCGCAATGTCAATAAGCCTTTCTTATGATAGCGCTCTCCGTTTTCCCCGTTGCGTATCGCATCCATCGGGGTCACTTTACGCAGATGAAAGGTACATCCAAACGCAAAGAAGGCAACTGTCAGCGCAACGAGAATCGCAGCGAGGATATGGATGCTATAACCGTAGTTATGCTGGATGACGATGTTCTGCGATACACCGGACAATAGCATTTCACCAAACGGGATGCTAAGCAGACATCCAAGCAGTGCGCCGATCAGCGCAAGGGTGATATATTTGATCAGATACAGATTGCGGATTTTGCGATTTTGGATTCCAATGGCTTTCATGACACCGATCTCTCGGAATTCTTCCTCTAAGGTAAAGCGTATGGTAAAGCGCAATACGATAAAAGCGATCATGATGATAAATATACTGAAGATTAGTAGGATGCCCGCAATTAACATATCCATGACATACATCATTTTGAGCGTTGCCTTTGGTTCGGCAAACAAAGAGTTGTCAAAGGATGTGGAGATTTCATTGGCTAAGGCATTCACATCATCGCTGTTGATATAGGCAAGACTTCCCGAATAAGGCAATGCTGCATCACTGTCATTGAGATATGCAAAGTCGTCTCCGTTGATGAGAAAACGGTCGTTGGACATCATATCGGAGCCGAACATCGCATCCTTGAAGCGCCCCATAACAATCAGATGAACGCTGTTTTCTCCAATGGTGATCGTAATCGTATCACCGATATGCAAATCCTCTCTTGTTAGCACATTGGCGGGAAGATAAACCTCTCCCTGCTTGACCTGTGTCAATGGCGTGTCATCCTCCTTGAAATAAGTAATTCCGGCATCATCAAACGAGGATATGATCGCTGTAATGGCACTGCTTACATTGGTTTGTTCATCTCCTTTTTTGATGATTCCCTCATTTGTGACAAAAAACAATGGCTCTACATGATAAGAGGTGACCTGTGACAATGATTCCATCATAGC
>CANPNQ010000016.1 GCA_947575425.1 uncultured Erysipelotrichaceae bacterium | reverse complement strand
TTAAAATTGTTTATATTGACTTACGTTTTGCTCACATTCGCTCAAAAATCTTTAACACCATAGAAAGAATATAATAGGGGTTCTAAATGGAAACAATTATAAAAAACACCCTTTATTTATGGTTTATATTCATTATTCCTCTAATTCTTCAATGCCTGCAAGGGCGCAGGAATCCTTCCGCCACGCTGTATCATGACTTCACAGGAGGCCGGGTTCACGCGCATAACAGGTCCTTTTCCCAATAAGCCGCCAAAGGAAAGCTCCTCACCAACCTGCTTGCCGATCGCAGGGATTACCCGTACCGCTGTCGTCTTGGAATTGACCATACCAATCGCTGCTTCATCCGCAATAATACCAGAAATAATACTTGCATCCACATCTCCCGGGATCACGACCATATCCAGTCCCACTGAACACACCGCAGTCATAGCCTCCAGCTTCTCTAAGGTCAATATCCCCTTCTGCGTCGCCTCAATCATTCCGGCATCCTCCGACACGGGGATGAATGCACCGGAGAGTCCTCCCACACTATTCGTAGCCATCACACCACCTTTTTTCACCGCATCATTTAACATCGCAAGACACGCAGTTGTCCCATAAGCGCCGCACGTCTGTAATCCCATTTCCTCCAAAATATAGGCGACGCTGTCACCGATCGCAGGAGTCGGCGCAAGCGAGAGATCCACAATGCCAAAGGGTACCCCTAAACGCTGGGAAGCAATCTTCCCAACCATCTGTCCCATACGAGTGATTTTAAAAGCAGTTCGCTTGATCAATTCTGCCAATTCATGCATCGGTAAATCCTTAGGCGCCTTTGCCAAGGCAGCACGCACCACTCCGGGTCCTGATACACCGACATTGATTACACAATCGGCCTCGCCCACTCCATGAAATGCCCCTGCCATAAATGGGTTATCTTCGGGCGCATTGCAGAAAACCACCAATTTTGCCGCACCGATACACTCTCTGTCCTTCGTCAGTTCGGCAGCCTCCTGAATCTTTTCTCCCATCAGCTTCACCGCATCCATATGAATACCGGCTTTGGTAGAACCAACATTCACACTAGCACATACATGATCACTCTGTGCCAAAGCTTGCGGTATCGCTTCGATCAGCTCCCGATCTCCGGCAGAAAACCCCTTTTGAACCAACGCACTGAATCCACCGATAAAGTTCACACCGACTGTTTGCGCACATCGCTCCAAACACAATGCATATTTCAGCGGATCCCCGCCACTCACACCCAGAAGCATGGCAATCGGCGTCACCGCAATTCGTTTGTTGATAATGGGAATCCCATATTCCTTTTCTATATCTTCCCCGGTTTTCCCCAAATCCTTTGCCAGCCTTGTGATTTTCTCGTAAATCTTTTCACAAGAGCGATCAATATCCGCATCGGCACAATCCAACAATGAGATCCCCATGGTGATCGTTCTAACATCCAAATATTCCTCATCGATCATTTTGATCGTTTCCAATATTTCATTTACATTGATCATATGCATGTCTCCTATATCCGATGCATGGATTGAAATATATCCTCATGCATCACATGGATGACCAAATTCTTTTTCTTCCCTGCTTCTTCCATATGCCCACTGAATTCATGCAAAGGCTGATTCAGCTCTGATATATCAATCATCATAAACATCGCAAACATATCCTGTAAAATCGTCTGCGTTACTTCTAAAATATTCGCGTTTGCCATGGCACATTCTTGAGCGACATCGGATAAGATACCGACCATATCTTTGCCCAATACACTGATCACTGCTTTCATATGAATCCTCCATTTCCATTAGGGGAATTATACGATAAATCAGCAAAAATGTATAGATACCAAAATGAATGGATATGATTTCTTTCTTATTGTTTGTGCTGTCCTTATGATTTACAAACGCATAGACGCATATAGAAAGCATGATTTTCCGCTCAAGCAGTGATATTGCGTGATGGTGATGATCCCCAATCTCATTCGCTAGATAGCATTACGGAAAAACAGCGATGCTTCTCCTTTTCATCATCCCCTCTGCTTCCATCCCTCATGCATTCATTGGAAGCTTCATGTATCGTCACAGTACGCTCAATTTGTGCCGCTTTTCGCCATTTGCTGCATCGCTCTCCTCTATTCTGTTTTCACTTAACAATACCAAACGGATCCATAATATTACCGCTCTATCCTTGACGTACATCACCACTTGTTCTATAATGAAGCCATCCCATGACATAAGGATTTTTCTTCCTATGCAAAAAAGAAATACCACATATCACAAAAGGAGAATAGACCATGGAAAAACTGATCCACCAACTGAGGGAAGTCATCACTGATTCCCATGAGCATGTATCAATGATTATCAAGGACATCGATCAATCCTCTGACATCTTCCGCCATAATGGCGATACAAGAATCATATCTGCTTCTACGATCAAGGTCGCAATCTTATTGGCTGTCTTACATGATGTGAAACAAGACAAAATCCGCTTAGAAGACGAGCTTCTTGTATGCCAAGCAGATATTCTCTCTGATTCCAAGGTATTTGAACATGGAGAGATCCGTTGCACCCTGTATGAGCTGCTGCACTGGATGATCATTGAATCTGATAATACAGCTACCAATGTATTGATAAAAGCCTTTACCTTTGATAAGATCAATGCATATATCAAAGACCAGCTGCAATGCAGCGCGACTTCCTTACAGCGATACATGCTGGATAGTGAGGCTGTGAAAAACGGTTTTAACAACTATACCAGTCAGGCAGAAATGTGTCATATCTTTACCAAACTGTTTCATAAGGAACTATTAACACCAGAGTTATGTGAAATTGCGATAGAAATATTGCATCGTCAGCGCTATCAGGATTTGGCATTACGCTATGTGTATGAACCGGTAAGATATGCACATAAAACCGGTAACCTTGAGCATTATAATCATGATGTCGGTGTGATGAGTATTTGCGATAAGCATTATTATGTGGGTATCTCTGTATATGATTCTCCCAACAAAAAAGGCAATAAGCCTTTGATGGGGACATTGGGAAAACTAGCATATGAATACCTGAAGCAGAAATAAATAACAAGATAGACAAGCAATGAAACAAAGGCTATCGTGAAGATAGTCTTTTTCAATCTAACATATAAGAAAAAGGACAGATCATGCTCTGTCCTCTTCTCTATAAAACCTTGCTTATGCGCATGATAAGTAGCTATTTCCTGATCATCCTATCTTGCTTTTCCCGTTTCACCTTGCGATAGCTCAAAAGCATCACAATGAGATTGATCAGGACAAAGATCCACCAAACATACGGTTTCTGTACATCTCCGGTACTAGCGCCGCCGCTATTTGTTCCACTTTGATCGCCAAAGCCATTATTGACTGAGCCTCCGGTATTGTCACGCAGACGAGACAGCAGATCACTCATCGTATCATAAGCGATTTTTCCATCCACATTCTTATCCGGCGTCCATGCGTCAAGCTTCAAGAGATTGCGGTCCGCTTTGCCATCATGATCGCTGTCGATATCGGCCTTTCCATCCCCATCGCTGTCGATATCCAGATCGGGAATCAGATCACCGTCCACATCAATATTGAGATCGGCTTCTTGATCACCATCCAAATCAAGGTTGAGATCCGGACGTCCATCGCCATCCGTATCTATATTCAAATACGGTTTGCGATAGGGGTCGCTGCAATAATGCACTCCATTTACCGTTTTACAAACACTTGGGTGGAACGGTTCATTGATCGGTCCGATGTTGATATCCGGCTTTCCATCGCCATCAATGTCAATGTTATAATCCGCTTTGCCATCCAGATCTGTATCAATGTCAACATCCGGTTGTCCATCCCCATCCGTGTCGATGTTGATATCCGCCTTGCAATCTCCATCCAGATCCACATTCACATCAGGGGATCCATCGCCATCGGAATCAATATTGATCTCTATCCCATCCAACGGACAGCGGTTGTCATTTTCTTCCTGTGCGGTATTGGAAATCGCATATTTATACAGTGTATCTGTCACAAAGGTCACATAATTGCCTTCTTTTTCTACCTTCAACTCACTGACACGATCCTTTTCGTCAATCTGATATACGATCGGCGCTTCTTCTTCCTCATAGGGCAGATATACCTTGATACTGCCATCCGGCTGTACCTTTACATTTCCCTTTTGTAAGTATACATCATAGACATGGATCGCCTTACGGGGAAGCTGTGGCACGCTGCTGTCCGTGATATCATCGACAATCAATTCCAGCTTCGGATCAAAGCTGGTATCTCCTACTCCTTCTACCCTCGCACTCTTATCGTCTGTCTCAATTACCTTCTTGCGCTGGCTTTCCCACTTTTCCAAGGCATCCTCTATCCACTTTTCATATTCTTCCTTTTCTGTCTTATCTATCTGATCCTTTATTTCTTCTAATTCTTTGATGACCTGATCAATGATCTCTTTTGATTCATCGCTTCCATCGATTTCTTCGATGCTTGGCAATGGTACGATCTTAAATGCAACCGTAATCTCATTTCCGACTTGATCTTTTGCATAGACACTGTATGCGCCTACGCCCATGACCTCGATGCTTTCCACAATCTGGTTTGCGCCCCCTCCATCTTTTGTATAATAAGCCAGCGCAACCCCACTTTCGTTATCTTCTACATGGATAAATCGTGGTAAGTAGTAATATGCATATTCACTCTTATCCTTAACCCCTGTTATTGTGGGCGGCTTCGTATCAATCATCACGGTGCGAATTGTCATTTCGCTGACATTCCCTGCCCGATCATATGCACTCACCTCAATGCGATAGCTGCGATCCTTCATCAGATCATAATTCTCTCCTTTGCCGCTTACCGCATTGCCCATCGCATTTCCGTCCTGATCCATTCTTGTCACACGATATTCATAATGGTCGATTCCGCTGGTTGCATCTGTGGAGGCAAAGGTCGCTCTTTGTTCCTGCGCAAACATATGATCAAATGTGATCATGCGCAACAAGCGCTCCATCCTTCCCTGTGTTTTTAATGCAAAGGTGATCGTGGGGGCAATTGGTTTCTCCACATCCAGCTTGATTGACATACTCGTTGTGATGGTTTCGCCATTCGCATTGATCGCCTTAAAATAATAGGTTTGATTAGGGATGGAGCTTGTGGCTGGAATCGTGTATTCACCATTTACCATCGGTTGGAAGCTGACATTGTCAAAGCTGATTTGCGGATCACTGAGCTGTGATTGATCGCTTGCTTTTAGTTTTAACGTGATAGATTGATTGGTCCATTGACTGCCATCATATGGCTGAGAGATCTGATTATTCAAATATCCGCTCACAAACAAAGAGATTTGGGCATTGCTGATACGAAGCCTCTTTGCCGGATAGCTTTTTGTTCTGCCTGATGCATCTGTTACTTCAATTTCTACCAAGTATTTTCCCTGATTGGTGATGCTGTAAGTAAATGTGGAGGCGTTTGATGGCGTATCATAAACCAGCGGAGTTTTGGAGGTATCTATATTTCCATTATCCAGCAATGGTGTTACCGTAACTTTATAACCAGCAATACCGCTTTGGTTATCGCTTGCGCCGATGTGGATATCCGCCCCATTTTTCATCATGTATTGGAAGATTCCGCTTCCCTCGCTTTGTGCGTTGCCTCCGATCTCCGCAAATTCTACCTTTGTGATGGTCGGATCGGTTTTATCAATCTTCAGTGTTTCATTTACCGGATTGGTTAATGCGCCACCACTTCGCTGAAACTGTAATGTCACAGAATTGGATCCCTCTTTGGTATAGGTCTGATCTCCGCTTAGAAAGGATCCGCTATCCACTTTCATTTGTGAATAGGTCGCATGCTTGGGATGAATGATGATATTTTCTTTTTGCCATTTGGTAATATCTGCTATACTGCCATCACTTAATCTGAATTCATAGAATGCGCTTTTATCCGTGATGTCAATATTAGATGCTTGGCTAACTGTAATGGTGATGGATTGGGTCAATGTTTCACTTTCATTGTCTGTCACCTTTACTCTTAACGTATAGGTTCCGATGGCAATCTGTTTTCTCGCATGTAATTCATTGTTTACAATTTCAAAGCTGGAATCACTGATTACATTTCCGGATGCATCGACAATTTCCCATTTCTGATAGTCTTTTCCATTAGAACCAACCACACCGCTCGTTCCACCGCTGAAGGAAAGACTTCCTGTCAACTCACCACTTGCATTGATACCGGTATCACCAAACGACCATTCTGTTTTACCGCTTGGATAATTGGGGGTAAAGGTAATGCCTGTGATCGGCATACTAGGCTTTGGCAATACTTCAAAAGAGAACACTTTGGTATAACTTCTTCCACTGACATCCACAGCACTGCCGGAACTGTTATCTGTTTCATAAGCAGTCACTTCCACTTGATAAGTACGGGCATCCGTTAGCTTGCTTGTAATCGATAGCACTCCATTATTATCAATACTGAAGTAGCTATTGTCATTTGATCCTTTCGTAGAAGTCAAGTCATACCGTACCCCATAGCCTGATTCCGTGCCATTACCATAGGTAGGAGTCACTGTACCGATTCTGCCTGCATCTACATTGGTATCTAAATACAATGGGTCTTTTCCATTGTCTGACATAAAGTTTAAATCATTGATTTGTTTATAAGGAGATTCAATCACAACTGTAAAGGTTGTAGAAATGAGATTCACTTCACCAACAGAATTGAATGACTCTTGATGCGCTTTCACTGTAAAAGTATAAGTACCAGCCGCAATATTATCCACGTTGATGATTACTTCATTGTTTTCATTGATTGAGAATTTATCACTGCCCTCTTCAATGGTATAGGTGGGGATAGGAAATGGCTGATCAGGATTCGCACTCACAGTCCCCAATACTGTATTCTTAGATGCGGATGGCGTTCCTGAGATATGAGGTGTATTATTGGAATTATAAAAAATATCAATAACAGATTTAACAGGATCAAGTGGTAATTCTATGATCAATGCTGGCCGATAAGAAGATAGTGTTGCGCCTAGGCTTACAGTATACTTGAACTGTTTGCTTCCTACTCTCGAAGCATAATTAACCACATAAGGATCTCCGCCAGAAGAATTTGGTATAAGAAATGTCCAACCCGACAAGCTAGTGTTGTACATGTATGCTGACGAATCACTGTCGTGTGTAAAAAGGATTTCCTTGTATCGAAGACCTCCTGATGTCTTCATACCATCTTCCGTACACATCTCCTCAAGAGAAGGAGGATTTATTAAAAAACCTCCATCTATCATGTTTTGTCTGACGATATTAAAATCATCTGTTGATGCGATTCGTAATGTCGGAACTTGAGAACCCAGTATTTCATAAATTGCTTTTTCAGAATCTCCACCATACTTACTATTTACTTTTTCCATAAAGGCTGTTTTAAAAGCTTCATTATTCACTGTTGGATGACTTCCTTGAGAAACATCGCCTACATAATCTGCACCTGTTCCTCCATTACTCGTTTTCAAATATATTTTATCCTCTTGAATATAAACAGGCCAAAAGTCTAAGCCATTTAAATTGATATAATTCGTGTAACCCCCTACTGAATTTGGATAACTTATCCCTGCGGCCTTCGTTTCATCATTCATATTTATATATAAAGCATCACTATTAAAAAGGTAAACAAAAATTATTCCTACTAAGGCTAATAAGCCTACAAAAAATTTACTGACTTTCCCTTTCATGTTTTACACCTCTTCTATGTTACACCACGCTTTATGCAATCTCATCCTGTATTCCCCGCTGATTGTCCTTCCATCCCATCATCACATAAGTGGTCTCAAAAAATGCGTATAAGAAAAGCATTAGTTACTCACTAATTTTTTTCTTTTTATGCGAATATAAGAACATGATTTGATTCAAATAGATTGGTATCAATATAAATTTTTTTATTTCTCGTATGCTTCCAGCCAGCCATCATGAGATAAACGCTCGTAATAAGGACTGTCAATGTGCTTCAATTCATCTAATACCGGCTTGATCTCCGCTTTCTCCGCTGCGTTTTTTTGTTCGATATGGCTTGCATCGCTTGCCCATTTCATGAGTGTATAATAGGCAGCTTTGGCATTGCTTATCGTAGTATTCTGATAGTGAACCGGCTGAAAGCTTTCCTTTGGCAATGTCTCCTGTGTTTCACTATATGATTGGCGAATATATGGAATTGTCTCTGATACCGCCACCGTGCTAATGACAACCATACTTACCATAGCCACGGACAACAGCTTTTGAGAATGCGATCCGAAGCACAGCCAATCCTTCCATCTGGCAAATAAGGTGAGCGATGCGGCGGGCAGTAAGGAATCATTGTGAAGAATGATCTTGCGCTTCTCTGTTTTCTCAAATTCCTTGATTTGCTTCTGCAACGCTTTTTTTGCCTCAAAAATGCGGCTTTTGATCGTCCCCTCCGGTAAGCCCAGCTTTTGCGCTATTTCATTTGTCGTATACTGATCATAATACATATATTGGATTGCCTCTCTTTGCTTATCAGAGAGCTGATCAATCATTTGCCTTATGATCTCCTTATCATCCAACAAATAGGTATCATTGAGCTTCTTCGCCCGATCGCTTTGATCCACATGATAATTCAGCTGATCCTGTTCAAGGGCGGCTTCTCTGCGTTTGGCCAAGATACGATGAAACTTACTGTAAACGATGCGATTCAGCCACAAGGGAAATGCTTCGGGACTTTGCAGGCTCTGAATGCTTTTATGAATCTGCAAAAAGGTTTCCTGCGCAATATCCTTCGCATCTGCTTCATTTCCGCACAACCTTAGCGCATAGGTATACACATGCTTGTAGCATTGATTATAAATCTGTGAAAAGGCATCCGCATCTCCTGATTGCGCCAAGCGGATTAGCTCCATACTGATCGCTTCCATTGCGCATCGCTCCTTCCTTTTTGGACTGACTTGTTTTCATCTCTATCGCCATTATAAATAAAAATTACAAAAATGTAAATAATGAATGCGCAATTCCAAAATTTACAATAAATTTTAAAAATGAATCCGCTATCTTTCAATTTGCTTTAAATGCCTTATTTGCGCCTTATTTTTAACTATCGTTATGTGATCACAGTTTCTCTTACGGTTATACACTGAAACAAGAATCTGCACTTCTGTCACAAAATCGTCTCATTTACAAAATGAGTATAAACTATTTCATGTTGTAAAGTCAAGAAAAAGATATTCTCCCGCATCACACAGGCAGAGAAAGGATATACTTCCGCCAACCCCTCAGCTTACCATTCAAATCCAATCAAATAGATTGAATGAATGTGGTCTCAAAACCAATTGAGAATTCTGCCCTTGATAAGCGAAACGTATAGGAATTGTATGCGCATTGGTTTTGTCTCCTTCTTGTGTTCTTATCATCTTACATGAGGCATTCCCAATTAAAGTGTGAGAAGAAATACACAGACTCATGGAAACATAGCGCCATCGCTGTCTCATTCAGGCATAGTACAGGCTGACATGTCAATCTTTTTTCATTGTGGAAAAGGTTGAAATGGGATATAATAAAGGCAGAGATAAGGCAGGTGAAATTGGTGATGAATTACTTAGACACAAATACGCTTACTATCAATTTTGATAGGATGTTAAAAGATGATATTTATGTGGATAAAAGCCTGTTAATTGAGAAAATAAATCGGATGATCGGAAAAAGAAATTGTTATGTATGCATTACAAAACCAAGGCGATTTGGTAAGACAAGCAATTTAACAATGCTAGGCGCCTATTATACGCTTGGAAATGACAGTAAAAACCTGTTCAATGGCTTGAAGATTACGCAAACCAATACCTTTGAGGAGCACCTGAATCAGCACCATGTGATCTATATTGATTTTAGCCGACAACCGGATAACTGCCCTAATTATCAGAATTATATCCTCTCCATTCAAAAAGGACTAAAGGAGGATTTAGAAGAGGCATATCCTGTTTTGAAAGAAAAGAATTATGATCAAATCAGTCGTATGTTAACGGACACAAAAGATCAATTTATCTTTATCTTGGATGAATGGGATAGTATCTTTTATGAGGAATTTACATATGATGAAGACAAAAAATCATAATTAAAATTCTTAAAGGGTCTGTTAA
>CANPNQ010000015.1 GCA_947575425.1 uncultured Erysipelotrichaceae bacterium | reverse complement strand
AATGGCAGCATCGCATAACCGCCTCCAAAGGTGAATAATCCCATTTTAAACCAGACCCAATATAACTGAAGTAATGTATTCATAATTAACCTCTACCGCAGAACCATCTGCCTCCTGTATGAGATCTGCCAAAACTGAACGATTATCGTCTGTTCCCATTTAACTCGTTATGCTTTTCACCATAACATGATGCATATCCGCTATGATCTCATACTTTTCTCTTCCTATTCTTCCCATCTATTTTATCAAAATTCGATTCAATTACAATATTTTTTTGAATGTTCCTCCTACATTTTGCAGATACGTTTTCTTTTGTTTTTCTTTTTATGCATCCTTTATCCAAAGCAATTATACATAGCATCCGATGTATGTACTTTTTTCTCCCTACACAGGATCCTCTCCATCCTTGATTTTCTAAGAAAAAGATCGTTCCATTTGATCTAGTTTCGTTGAATCCTCTGTAACGATCCATTTCTCTCTGTTGTTCTTCCTATGTCTATTTATTCCCTATGATCCATGATGCAAAGTCCATCTATCATCAGTGACTGGGTATTTTCTTTTTATCTTCTTCCAATTCCGCAAATTTCTTTTTCATTGTCGGATTTTGATATGTCAGTTTTTTGATGCTCAATCCATCTGCTTTATCATTGGCCAAGCGCAGGTTACGCTCTGATGATAACAGATGATCCTTTGTTTTCTGTAAATGATCGATTGTTTTATCAATTTCCAATATGGCTTTATTAAAGCGATCGCTGGCAAGGCGAAAGTTATTGGAAAACTTCTCCTTAAAATCATTGAGATTCTCTTCAAAATGGGTAATATCGATATTTTGTTCCTTCATGACTTCCAATTCCTTCTTTACATGCAAAGAATTTGCGGCGGCATTGCGCAACAGAGTGATAATCGGAATAAAAAACTGCGGACGTATGACATACATCTTTTCATAATAATGCGAAACATCCACGATTCCCGAGTTATATAATTCATTGTCAGCTTCCAACATCGATACCAATATCGCATATTCACAATGCTTCTCTCTGCGATCCTTATCCAGCTCCTTAAAAAAATCCTTATTCTTTTTCTTTGTCGCGGTTCCATCCATCTCATTTTTCATTTCAAACATGATCGATATATATTCGATCCCATCCTCAAAATCGCGATAAATATAATCTCCCTTGCTACCGGTGCGGCTATCATTGTCCTTTTCAAAGGAAGCATTTTGAAATCCGGTCGCACGCAGTTTATTAAACTCTATTTCACAATGCTGCTCCAAGCTTTCACCGATCATCTTTGTGGATAAGCTTACCTTATAATCCTTTAATCGCTCAATTTCCTCATCCTTCATTTTTAAATGCAGATCAAATTGTTCCTTTAATACACGTTCCTGATGCATTTTCTCATTTTCCAAGCTTTTCAACTGAATTTCCTTATCGGCGATCATGCGCTCCTTTTCCTGTATGGCCTTACGAACTGCTAATTCCTGCTCCTTTTCGTAGTTTTCCATTTTTGCTTGTAAGGATTGAATCACCCATTCCTTATCTGCTAAAGCCTTATCCTTCTCTGCCATCAATTCTTGAAGGGCAAGCTGCTTTTTACTGTTTTCCATTTGGAGCTGCTCCTGCAAGGATTGAATCATTTTCTCCTGTTTGTTTTTTTCTGTTTGGAATTGCTGCTCCATCTCGGCTCTGACAAGACGCAATTCCATTTCCCTTTTTTCATCATAAGCCTGTGATCTCTGTTGCAATTCCTTTTCAAACTGCTTATCCCGTACCTGCTTGACGATATCCGCATAACCGCTTCCATCTACTACAAATACCTCACCGCAATTCGGACATTTGATCTCATTCATTCACCATTTCCTCCTTTTTCATTATTCATGTCATTGCCTATCTATGTATACCTATGGATAGATCAAAAAAACGGGTCATATCATTTCAGCTATTATGATGTGAAAAACACACGCATACAACCCGATAAAGCGTGTGTTTCTAAATGTATACCTTTTGAGACAATGGAATCCATATTCGTATGTTTTCTTTATTCTAAAGCAACAGAATCAAAAGACAAGCATATTTTGATTATGCATAGGTTCTTACCGGCAATACGAGTTGAATCAAACTATCATCGCCCACTGCCTGAATGATAAACGGTTTCATTTCTCCGCACAAAGAGATTTTCACCAGATCACCTTCCAATGCTCTTACCGCATCAAACACATATTTACCATTACAGCTGATTTCCAAGGGGTTGCCGCTAAAGCTGGCTGTATTCAATACCTCGGTAGAAGAGCCTACCTCTAAAGATTTACTGGAAAGCACACATGCATTCTCTGATAAAGAGAATTTAATGACCGATACGCCATCGCTTTTGATAAAGCTGGCACGATCAATCGCCCCAAGAAGATCTTTGATATCCATAGTCAATTCATATTCAAATTCCAATGGAATCAATCGATTCACCTCTGGATAAACGCCGTCGATCAAACGCGTCTGAATAATGGTTTGATCCACAATAAATTGCGCCTTACGATCATTAACCGCAATTTCCACTTCACTCTCTACATCCAGTGTTTTTACCACTTCAGACAAGCTTTTTCCCGGAACGGTGATATTGAATTTCACCGGATTTTTTAAATGGAGCGTCTTTTTTGCCAAACGATACGAATCTGTGGCAACACATTGTAAAGAGGTAGCGTCACAGGTGAAGTTGACACCGGTCAATACCGGGCGTGTTTCCTTATCACTAACCGCAAAAGAGGTTTGATTGATAATTTTCTTTAGCATCGGTGACGACATCGTAAATGCTTCCGCAGGCTTCGCAAAATCGATCAACGGATATTCTTGGGCAGGCATACCGTTAATTTTAAATTCCGCGCTTTTTCCGCTGATTTTAGTCAATGTGCCATCGACCATTTCTACCTCAATCATATCGGCATCGATCTTACGTACGATTTCCAATATGTATTTCGATTCCAATACAACAGCACCGTTATCTGTTACCTCCAAGGGACAATCCTCTGATTGTAATAATACGGTTTGAATGGAAATGTCGGAATCACTTCCGGTTAAAATCAAACGATCCTTTTCCGCCTCAATTTTAATTCCCGAGAATGCAGGCAGCGGGCTGTAATTGGAGATCGCTCTTGCGGAAGTGGATAAAGCCTGTAAGAAATCTTTTTTGGAAACCTTAAAGTACATGATTGAAATCTCCCTTCTTTATTTTTATTTTTATAAGATATAATAATAAGGGTGTGGATAAATGTGGAAAACCTCCGTCTGCCTTATTTTTCCTTACTTATTTTACCAAAAATCACTGTGAATGAAAAGTGGGGCAATGTGGATAAATCTGTTATCATCCCATCAATTCGATGGATTTCTTATGCAGAGGTTCGCTAGGAGATGCCGAGTTTTCGCTCTATTTGCGCTACCGCCTGTGAAAGTGATTGGTTTTCTTTTAACATCTTGATCATTTTCTCACAGCTTGCCATAACGGTGGAATGATCTCTGCCGCCAAACTCCAAGCCGATCTTCACATAAGGAAGATCCAAATGCTTGCGGCATAAATACATGGCGATATGACGAGCTGTGGATATATTCTTGGTGCGTGATTTTGAGTCGATCTGATGCTTGGTTAACCCATAATAATCACAGACGCATTTTTTGATATGCTTGATGGATAGCTCGTTGCCCTCTCTTTGAATGATCGGATCCTCTTTGAATATTTCCTTGGCAAAGGTAAGATCAATCCGATCGGGATTATATAGGATTGCTTTGAAAAACAATTCGTTTAAGGTACCCTCCAGCTTGCGGACATCGCTGGAAAACTGCATAGCCAGAAAATCGAGTACTTCATCATCAATCATGATCTCATCTGCTCTGCCTTCGATCTTTTTAGAGAGAATCGCTTTTGCGGTCTCAAATTCAGGAGCGGATATCGTAACCGATAAGCCACTGGAAAAACGGGAGATCAAACGGTTTTCAATGCCGCGCAATTCATTGGGATGAATATCGCTGGTAATAACGATCTGTTTATGATTGGATATCAGCTTATTATACAGATTAAAGAATATTTCCTGTGAAGCACTTTGTGTTAAGCGCTGGATATCATCAATTAACAGATAATCTACTTCGGCAATCTTCTCCTTGACATCCTCCACTGTTTTATTTTTCATTGATTCAATCAGCAGGGTGACAAAATCCTCACTGTAAATATAGAGAATCTTCGCATCCGGTTTATTATCACGGACATAATTGCCGATCGCATGAAGCAGATGAGTCTTTCCCAATCCAGAATTGCCATAGATAAATAAAGGATTGTTAAATTTCCCCGGATAGTAACAACAGCTCAATGCGGCTGCTTGTGCTTCACGGTTGCTTTTTCCGACGATAAAGCTTTCAAAGGTATATTCCCGTTTGATCTTATCCTCGAAAACCACGGCATTGCGTGCTTTAGCTACCGAGGACACAGAGATACGATCTATTTCATTGCGGGTAAAGATCTGACAGGCGATTTCACGTTCCAATACAGTGGACAAAATCTGCTGGATAAAAGGAAGAGCAGTCTCTCCTTTCATCACATTTTTATTGATATTATAAGGGACGACAATTGTCGCAAAATCATCATCAATATCATATAATTCGGAATTACAGATCCATGTATGAAAAACGGACGGATCAAAATGTCCGCTGTCTGATATCAAAGACAGGGTTTTTTGCCATATTTCATCTAACTGCTTCTTCAAAAAATCAGACATAAAAAAACTCCCTTTCATCCTGCTTATCATTTTACTACAAAATGAAAGAAAACGCTATGATAAATGAAGCGATTTAGCAAAAGAAATATGTAACAGGAGGAAAACATGACAGAATATCTTTTGATTGGAAATAATAGGAAGATACTGGTGAAAAAAAAGTGAGTTTTCCACAAGAAAAAGGGAGAAAAAGCAGGAAATAGTCATAGATTTATGACTTTTCCACATTTGTCCACAAGGAAAAAGTGTGGATACATACAACGTGGAAAAAGAAAAATGTGGAAAAGTGGAAAACAAATGGCGTCCGCTTCCGTTTTCCACGGTAAAAAAGGGTGAAAAAGACCTTTGAAAAGGGGGATTTTATAACATTTCCACTTTTCCGCACACGGTGGAAAAAGAAAGAAAAACATAGGAGGATAATGATGTGGAAAACTGATTTCAGTGAGTTTTTTCCACAAAAATAAAGAGAAAAATACAAGAGAATCAAGCAGGAAATAATGATATTGACAAAATTATCAAAAAATGTGGAGAAACAGATGAATAAAAAGGATGATTTGAAATAGAGAGAACGATAGCAAAGGAAATTCATAAATTTTCTTGCCTGATCTGAGACAGAAGGTCAATTTCATTGAAAGAGATTGCTTATCCTATTATAATGAAAGAAATAAAGAGGAGAAAATGGAATATGATCGATTTGCATATGCATAGTAATTACAGTGATGATGGAGAATTTACACCGGTAGAACTGGTAGAACAATGTGCGGCACAAGGAGTGGATTTGATGTCCATTACGGATCATAACTGTGCCAAAGCAAATAAGGAAGCAAAAGCAGCGGCAAAAGAAAAAGGAATCCGTTATATTTCTGGAATAGAGATTGATTGTACCTATGAGGGAGCGAACTTTCATGTGCTGGGATATGGTATCGATGATACTTCTTTGGATTTTATACAGGCGGAAGAAGCGATCAGAAAGCAGTCACGCAATGCCTCGCTTGATATGCTTGCCAAAACAAGAGAACTCGGCTTTTTGGTAGAAGAAAAGGAAATGAGAAAGCTTGGGGAAAAAATCGTTATCCGGATGCATGGACAGGAGAGATGTTTGCGGAAGTGTTGCTTGCGAAACCGGAATATAAAGATCATCCGCTTCTATTCCCTTATCGAGAGGGGGGAAGCAGGGCAGATAATGCGCTGGTGAATTTCTATTGGGACTTTTATGCGCAGGGAAAGCCTTGCCATGTGGAGATCGAAATACCAACGATGAAAGATATCATACAAATGATCCATCAAAACCATGGTTTGGCTGTTTTGGCTCATCCGTGTATCAATCTGAATGGAAAAGAAGAACTTCTCTGCGGAATTGTTTCTTTGGGAATGGATGGAATCGAAGCCTTTAGCAGTTATCATACACCCCAGCAAGCAACCAACCGATTAGAACAGGCAAGGAAATATCATCTCTTTTATACTTGCGGAAGCGACTTTCATGGGAAAACAAAGCCTTCCATTGCTTTAGGAGGACATGGCTGTATTGCATCAAAAGAGGAAATGGAACGGGAATTAGTAAAATTGATAGAGAAAGCCTGCTGATATATGAATGAATTCCTTAAGCAAAGAATAGTGTTTTCCATGGTGATGAATGGGAATTTTTCTCATTTTCCTTCATGAAAGAATTGACTTATACGAGTAAGTTTTGTATAATTTACAAGCATTGCTCAATTTTGTAAAAAGATTTGTGTAGAAGTGGAGGTGTATCTTGTGAAAAGAACTTATCAACCGAGCAAAAGAAAACACCAAAAAACGCATGGATTCAGAGCCAGAATGGCTACTGTCGGAGGACGCAAAGTATTGGCACGGCGCCGTAGTAAAGGCAGAAAAGTGTTATCAGCTTAAAGATCACCCGCCTACGGGTGATTTTTTAATAGCACAGCTATTCTGATCCATTTTATCCATAAGAACAGCCTCTTGTGCATATCTATAGGATAGATGAGAGATCCTTCTAATGGAGCGACATGATGAAAAAGAATGCTTGATAAAATAGGATATAGAAAATCACCTATATCAAAAGAAGCATAGAGGAAAGGAGTAAGACATGAATAAAAAATATCGGATTCGCAAAAGTGATGAATTTTTGGATATTATGAAATATAAAAAATTTTATGTATGTCCTTCCTTTACCCTTTATGTGAAACCGCGCAAGGAGGATCATGCCCGTATCGGTTTATCTGTTGGTAAGAAACTGGGAAAGGCGCATGTGCGTAATAAGATCAAGCGACAGTTGCGCATGATGTGTTTGGAGGTCTATGATTTTGAAGAAGAATATGATACGATCCTTCTTGTCAGAGACGGTTATTTGCAAGAAAATTATAGAAACAACAAAAAATACTTGGAAACACTGCATAAAAAAGTTAAAATATATAGTAAGTGAAACGTAGCGAGGAGAAAAACGAATGAAACCATTTTTTAAAGATAAGAAAAAACTGCTTTGGATGACAGTATTTATACTTATAGTATTGGTAGCTTGTTCCAGCCCGCGAGATCCTCAAACGGGAGAGATTTCTGCCGATAAATTGATTGGCTTAAATACCTCATTTGGTTCGCAGATGGAAAATGGCTGGTTTGATGGTTTGATTGTATGGCCGATTGCACAGCTGATCAATTTCGTGGCAGGATACAGCGATGCTGGTATGGGTATTATCGTAGTTACGCTGTTATTACAGTTAGGAACCGCCGCTTTCACAATCAAAGCGCAGGTATCTTCACAGAGAATGCAGATGATTCAGCCGGAAATGCAGCGGATTCAGAAAAAATACGAAGGAAAGAGCGATGATCGTTCCAAAATGATGCAGGCAAAGGAAATGCAGGCATTGTATGCAAAATATGAGATCAATCCATTTGGTTCGATATTGACGCTTTTCCTGCAATTTCCGTTGATCTTGGGTGTCTATCAGGCAAGTCAGCGAGCACAGGCAGTTGTGGAAGGCTCCTTCCTAGGTATCAATCTGACCAATACGCCAAGCTGGGGAATCAGCAACGGAGAATGGACCTATGTCTTGATCTTTGTGCTGATGCTGGTATTCCAATTTATTTCCTTTAAATTCCCGCAGTGGCAGCAAAAACAAAGGGAGAAAAAAGGAAAGGTAAAGAGAAAGGCCTATGCAGATCCGAAAAATAACCGCGGCGGCATGATGGGCGGAATGAATATGATGATGTACGGAAATATCCTGTTAATTGGATTTTTGGCATTTACATGGCCGATTTCCATGTCATTCTACTGGCTGGTATCTTCCATTGCCCGTGTCATTCAAAATATCATTATCAATAAATTCTTTATCAAACAGGAATAATCGAAAAAAGAGAAGTCTTCAAACAAAACGATCATATCCGATCAGGCAGGCATCGCTGAATCGGCAATGATATCCAACATCATCCACATCCATAAAGAACAGCGGATGATTGTATCAACATAAAACCATAGGAGGTATCAGTCATATGAAAAAAATCTATACCGGTAAGACCGTGGAGGAGCTGTTGGCAACTGCCGCACAGGAAAAACAATGTGATGTCAGTGAGCTTCAATATGAAGTGAAGGAAGAAAAAGCAGGTTTTTTGGGCATTGGGAAGGAAGTCATTGCGGAGGTATTCAGTGAAAAGGACATTGAGGAATTTATGTGTGACTATCTGAAAACATATTTTGACGGTATTGAAATGGAATCCTATATGGACGTTACCAGAGATAAAGAAGGATATTATCACATTGATCTCGATACGCAAAACAATGCGATTTTGATTGGCAAAAACGGTCAGACCTTACAGTCCTTGAATACGATCTTGCGCGCTGCGACCTCCGGCGAATTTAAGAAGAAAATAAAAGTATTGGTCGATATCAATGGTTATAAAGAAGAAAAATATAGACGGATATGTTCCATCGCCCATCGTGCCGCAAAAAGCGTACAGCGTACCAAAGTGGATGTAACCTTGGATCCGATGCCGGCAGATGAGCGTAAGGCAATACATAATTATTTGGCAAATATGCCGGGAGTATCTACGATCAGCGAAGGAGAAGGCAGAGATCGTCGTTTGAAAATCGTATACAATCCGGGGAAAGAAGTAGACTAAAGGAATGTAAAAAAGGAAAATGAAAGAAAAACTGTCAAACAGACAGTTTTCTTTTACGATCAAACATGGTAAACTTAGGTAGAAATCGGTGGTGAAGGAATGAATCAATTATACAAAGACGGTAAGAAGATCATCATGCGGAAAATTGGCTTTTTCTGTCTGATATTATGCATATTGCTTGGTGGGAGCGCTTATCTTTGGGGAAGGAATGTGATATCTCTGATAGAGGGAAGTCAGGATTTTGAAGCATATGAGAGTTACCTATACAATTTAGAAGAAAATGAAACACTTTCCTATGCATATATCCATACGGATATTGAAATGATCACCGGTTCCTATGCACAATATGGAGAGGTAAAGGAGGGCAATACCGACGATCAGATCGTTTATTATTTAATGCCCATTAACAACGGAGAGTTTTTTGTGACCGTCATCGGACATGGAAGGATCATTGCTTCCTTAGATCAAATGGAGGACAGCTTTTATCAATCGATCGGCAGTGAAGAGAAAAACTATCCTGAGCCGATATCAATCAAGGGAGGCTTTACTCGTTTACGGGAGGAGGAACTCAATTTTGCCTTAGATTATTTCAAGGGGTATGATGCTTCTATTGAATCCATCCATGATCTCTCGAATGTATTCAGTTTTTATGCCATTACCATTGATGAAATTCATTCTGTTTCCATCGATAGCCTGCGTTTATTGTTTATACTATGGATATTGATGCTCATACTGTTATTGATCTGTATCATTGTTTATAAATCTAAGGTTATGATGGTTCCGCTCAACAAGAATATAGATGAATTAAGTGCGGAGTTATATGAAAGATTGGATGAAGATTATGCAAAGGCGAACAGATATGATAATCTGAAGCTGGGAGAGCGCATGTTATACGTGAAGATGAAAATGTCGATGCACGTTTATGATTATGATCGCTTTATCTGGCTGTATGATAAGGAATTATTAAGCAAGCGGAAACGCAGCTTTGAAATATGTGCTTATGATAAACAAGGCAAACGCTATGTGATTTGGCAGGGGGACGATGAGGAAAGAGCAAGGCGACTTGCATGGAAAATCATGGAGCATTGTGAGAATTGTATGTATGGTTATCAAAGCCATCTGTATGAATTTTGGCAACGCTATCCGAAAGAACTCTATGATAAATGTGTGGAAATGTCTTTGATACGGGAAAAATATGATCCTCAGGATACGAGAAAGAAAGAGAAAAGAAAAAAAGGGAAGGAAAGGAAGCGGAATAAAAATAAAAAACCAAAGGCAAGAGGGAAAGAGCCAAAGTTTCAAAAAACAAAAGAGGATATCCCTCAATTTCGTAAAAAATAAGATAG
>CANPNQ010000014.1 GCA_947575425.1 uncultured Erysipelotrichaceae bacterium | reverse complement strand
TGCGGATAATGAGGAATCCGGCACACCGATCACGATATCCCCTTCATGATCCTCTACGCTTGCCAAGGCTCGTCCCGATAATCTCCTTGCGGTATGCACATTGATGCCATCAATATTAGAATCCGGACGGGCAAAGTAGATATATTCCATCGCACACATCTTCTTTTGTGTTTGATCCGTATAAAAGAAGCTCTTGAGCGGCTCTCCGCCGTCATTGGCGATGCGGATGACTTCCCCCGGCGCTACATCACGGATATACTTCGCACCTACGATATCAAATGCGCACGTTTCCGAGCTGACGCAATAGCCACCATCACTCAATGCCGCAATCGCCAAAGGACGTAACCCGTTGTGATCTCTAATCGCATACATACAATCCTTTGTCATTACCACAAAGGCAAAGGCTCCTTCAAAGCGGCGGCAGGACTTCATGATCTTTTCGACAAAGCTGCCCTCTTCCCGCTGGATCCAATGCGCCAGCATTTCGCTGTCGCTTTCTCCTTGGAAAATACTTCCCAAATCTTCCAATTCCTGTTTTAATTCCTTTCCATTGACGATCTGACCGTTATGCGCTACCGCAAAGTGACCCATATGGGCACGTACCATGATCGGCTGTGCATTTTCAATCTGATTGGCATCTGCCTTGGAATAGCGCACATGACCGATCGCATGAGGACCGCAAAGCTGTTCAATGATGCTTGGATTGAACACCTCTGCCAATAATCCCTTTCCTTTATAACAGCGGATATTCTCCCCATCACTAGCCGCAATACCGGCTGCCTCCTGTCCCCGATGCTGGAGTGCATGAAGTCCGAAATAAGATAAGGAAGCCGCATCGCTGCTGTTATAGATCCCGAATACACCGCATTCCTCATTGATTTTGTTTGCCCAAAACATTTCTTTTTCGCTCATTGATTTACTTTGACTCCTATCTGTTTTTGAAATAATTCACACCATTTTGGAAGATATTTTGATTCTTGTCTCCATCGATATTCTGAAACAAGCCATCCTCATAGCGCTCACTATGTCCCATCTTGCCCAAGATGCGGCCATCAGCGCTGGTAATGCCTTCAATCGCAAAGCAGCTGCCATTGAGATTGTATATGCCATTCATCGTCGGATCCCCATCCAGATCCACATATTGCGTCGCAACCTGCCCGTTTTCAAACAATGCCCTTGCCATAGCTTCATCACAGACGAATTTGCCTTCGCCATGGCTCATGGCGATAGAATGTCTTGCCCCCGCAGGAAATGAGGATAGCCAAGGCGACTTGTTGGAAGTCACCCTTGTATAAGCGATATGCGACACATGGCGGTTGATATCATTGCGGAATAAGGTGGCTGATTCCTTCGACAGCTTGGCAATATCGCCATAAGGCAGTAATCCGGACTTGATCAATGCCTGAAATCCATTACAAATGCCAAGAATCAGACCATCATTCGCCAATAACGTCTGCACTGCTTGATTCACCTGTGGATTGCTCAATACATTAGCGATAAACTTCCCGCTGCCATCCGGCTCATCTCCGGCAGAGAAACCGCCGCAAAGCATCAATATCTGCGCATGTGCGATATGCTCGCTCAATTCCTTCAGACTTTGTTCAATCGCAGCTACATTCAGATTGTTAAAGACATAGATCTGCGCATCCGCCCCGGCTCTTTGAAATTGCTGGTAGGTATCGTATTCACAGTTTTGTCCCGGGAATACCGGTATGATCACCTTTGGTTTTTCGATGCGCTTCTTTGCCTTTCTCACAGTATCACAGTGATACAGCGGTGTTGTGGTGATCTTTGAGCGCTCCGCGTTGAGATAGGGTGGATAAAGCGTTTCATATCGCTCACTCCATGCTTGAATCGCATCCTTGATCGGAATACACATATCATTGATAAATAAAATCTCCGTCGCTGTGGTCTCTCCCAAATATTGAAAAGCGGGATCCGCAATCTCTCGATCACTTTCTACAACGATGGAACCGATGGATCGCTCATATAACGGTTCCTTGGTTTTTACCACCACACCGATATGATTGCCAAAGCTCATTTTGGCTAGCGCTTCGCCCAAGCCACCGCTTTTTACTGTGCAGGCAGCTTGTATCGCACCCGCTTGGATCAACGCATGAAGCTTCGCAAAATTTGCCTTGCATTCCTCATAATTCGGAGTGAAATCCTCATGTATGTGATGCTTTAGATAATAGATGCGATGTCCTCCCTGCTTAAATTCCGCAGAGGTGATATCCTTTTGATCGGCAGTCGTTACCGCAAAGGTGATGAGGGTCGGTGGAACACTGATGTCATTGAATGTCCCCGACATGGAATCCTTACCGCCGATTGACGGTGTCTCAAACGCTTTTTGCGCTTCCATCAGACCCAACAAAGCCTGCATCGGCTTGCCCCATTTTCGAGGATCATCGCCTAAGCGTTCAAAGTATTCCTGATTGCTTAAGCGGCACGTTTGATAATCCGCACCTAAGGCACTCATTCTTGCCAAGGCTTCAATCACCGAATAGGATGCGCCTAAATATGGCGAATATTGAGCGATTTGCGGATCAAAGCCATAGCTCATCAGCGAACAGGTATGTGTAAAGCCGAATACCGGCAGCTTTTGAACTGAGCCTTCCTCCTCACTGAGCTG
The DNA here is from genome assembly GCA_947575425.1 of uncultured Erysipelotrichaceae bacterium. GTDB lineage: Bacteria > Bacillota_I > Bacilli_A > Erysipelotrichales > Erysipelotrichaceae > C-19. Next base: position 7,662 of record CANPNQ010000014.1, on the reverse strand, counting down.
ATATTTTCCTCCCCACGGCATCAATACCGTAGACTTGCCGATAGAAGCATCGAACATTTCCGATAAGCCGATCTGACTGGCGACATTGGGCAGATGCAGCATCTCCAAAAAGCCTGCCTCTTTGTCTGCCTTGATCTCATTACGGAAAGGATGCGCTGTCTGTTTATCCATCGCAATGACAACCTTTTGTCTGCCTCTGACCCCGTTGGTGTCCAAGAAGGCACGAGAGATATTAACCACCTCTTTGCCTTGAAAGCTCATGATCAGGCGCGGTTCTTCACAAACCTGTGCCACAATGATAGCGTCGAGATTTTCCTCATAAGCCAGTGAGCGGAATGCTTCAAAATCATGTTGGTCAAGCAATACCGCCATGCGCTCCTGAGATTCGGAAATCGCTAGCTCCGTTGCGCTTAAGCCCTTGTATTTCACCGGTACCTGATCTAGATCAATGCGCAAGCCATCTGCGATTTCACCGACGGCGACGCTAACGCCGCCCGCTCCGAAATCATTTGCCTTTTTGATCATTTTTGTAGCCTTGGGATTGCGGAATAACCGCTGTATTTTGCGTTCCATCGGCGCATTGCCTTTTTGAACCTCACTGGAGCATTTAGTAAGCGAGGTATCATTGTGTTCCTTACTGGAACCGGTCGCTCCTCCAACGCCATCCCGTCCGGTAGCGCCGCCGATCAATACGACGATATCGCCCGGTTTTGGTTTCTTGCGGATCACATTTTCCTTGGGCGCGGCACCGACCACAGCGCCGACCTCCATGCGCTTTGCGACATAGCCATCCGCATACAGCTCCTTCACATAGGTCGTTGCCAAGCCGATCTGATTACCATAGGAGGAATAACCGGCCGCCGCGCTCTTGGATATTTTGCTTTGGGGAAGCTTATTAGCCAAGGTTTCTGATAATGGCTTGGTAATATCTCCGGCTCCGCTAATGCGCATCGCTTGATAGACATAACTTCTTCCTGACAGCGGATCGCGAATCGCTCCGCCGATACAAGTAGAAGCACCGCCAAAGGGTTCAATTTCGGTGGGGTGATTGTGCGTTTCATTTTTAAACATTAACAGCCAATCCTGTAATTCCCCATCGACATCAACCTTGATTTCTACACTGCACGCATTGATTTCATCGCTGATCTCGAGATCATCAAGCTTGCCATCCTGCCGCAGACTCTTTCCCATGATCGTTGCCATATCCATCAAGGTCATCTCTTTTTGGTTACGATGTACCTTTTCCCTTACTTCCAAATAAGTATCATATGCCTTTTGGATCTGTGTTTGAAATTCTCCTCTCTCCACCACAACATCGGTCAAAATCGTCTCAAATGTCGTATGCCGACAATGATCCGACCAGTAGGTATCAAGTACCTTCAATTCCGTCATAGTGAGATCACGCTGTTCCTCTTCCTTAAAGTAGTGCTGGATATGCGCCAGATCAGCCAGACTCATCGCCAAACCCTGCTGCTTTGACAATGCGGCCAATCCCTCTTTATCCATCTCGCAAAAGCCTTTGATGATCGGGACTGCTTCAATTTCTACATTTTCATCAAAGGATAATACGCTGAGATCCTTTTCCCTAAGCTCCACAGGATTGATTAAATACGCTTTCACGGCTTCCCTTTCCGCCTCGCTCAGTGTACCGTCAAAAACCAATAAGCGTCCGCTTTTGATACTCACATCCTGCTTATTATTCAAAAGCATGAGACATTGCTGGGCGCTGTCGGCACGCTGATCGTATTGCCCCGGCAGGCATTCATAGGCAATATAGGTACAACCCTCTAGTGACAGCTCCTCCATCACCTCATCAGTCACAATCTCTGCCAATACCTTCGTCTTTAATAATTCAAAATCATGCGCATCGCCATGAAATACATCATAGACATTATAAAGCGTAATACCCTTGATCGTATGCAGATCCAGACTGGCACACAGCTCCTTGTATAAGGAATCCGCTTCTACCCGAAATGCTTCTTTCTTTTTCACAAAAATCCGTTTGTTCATCGTATTCTCCTTTTTACTTTGATTGATGCTTGACCGATATTCCTTTCCTACGCTGCGATTCTTTCCTTATATTATCCTATAGGGTCTTATGTAGCGCATAGATCAAAGATCGGCATGCTGCTGTTGTCTCCTGTTATTTGCCTGTATCAGATGGATAATTCACAATCCCTTACGATGGCTTCTGCCTGGGTCTGTTTGAAAATCTGTAAGCGCTGTGCCAGTGCTTCATCGGAAAGCGCCAGCATTTGGATGGCCAGCAGTGCTGCATTTTTGGCTCCCGCATGGCCAATCGCTACAGTTGCGACCGGAACGCCTCCCGGCATTTGCACGGTACTCAACAAGGAATCCATACCCCCTAAATCCTTTGTCGGAATCGGTACCCCGATCACCGGCAATGTCGTCGAAGATGCGATCACCCCTGCCAGATGAGCCGCCCCGCCTGCAGCGGCAATGAAAACACGAATGCCTCGCTCTTTCGCTTTCTCACTTAAAGAAATGACTGCCTGCGGTGTGCGATGTGCGGATAATACCTTTACCTCATACGCCACATCAAATTCCTTTAACATTTCCACCGCTTTTTCCATCACCGGCAAATCGCTTTTACTGCCCATGACGATGCAAACCTTTGTTTCCTGAACCATAGCCTTTTCCTCCTTTTTCTCATTCACCAATAAAAAAACAGAATACTGTGTGAAAAAAACACAATATTCTGTGTCACATCCAACATACCTCTTGGGAAGCAGCAATACGAAAGACCATTCGTGAGACCTCCTCAAATGTAAAGCGCAAGCATCTACGATGAAGTAAACACTTGCGCCAAAAAAAGAAAAAAGGGGCAAACATTTACTTGTAGTCCGAAGATTTACGGTTATCGGGTAGAGACTTGCCGACCCTATTACGGCATTTATACAAGCAAAGGTGTATTATAGAAATACAATATAATTTTACTCGGATTCTTCCTGTTTCGCAAGAGGAAAATAAGAAAAGTTCCTATCGAGTGAGCCGTAGCATATCTGTAACCGCTTACCAACAAAAAGAAACAGCTATACGCCCTTTTCTATATAAAAACAGTGCATTCCTAGATCGAAATACACTGTCACTCTTTGATATTATCATCCTTTATTGTTCATTGATTTTATCCTTGAGCTTATCAATGCACCAATTTGCCCATTTGATCTCATTTTGATAATGCATAAAGCCATAGGTCATCGTCATGCCCCAATAAAAGGATTCCTCGCTTTTCCCGAACTCCTCCTCATAGAAGGGGATATTTCTTGTATCTTCATTCATTGACTCTATCATCTCGTTACATTTCGCAATATATTTCTCTAACAAACGCATCGTTGCCCCAAGGTCGATATTACCGGAAAAGAAGATCTTGATCAACAGCGGATTTTTGTATTTCATGATCTCCCCTAAATCGGCATCGCCCAACCAACGGCTTAATTCAATCCGCCCCTCGTCGGTAATCGAGAAAATCTTTTTATTTGGCTTTCCGCTCTGCACCTCGATGCGGCTTTCCGCCCAATGGTTTTTCATAATGGCATTTAATTCCTTATATACCTGTGAGGTCTGCGCATGCCAAAAGAACGCAATCGGCTTTTCCAGCCAGCGGTCAATGTCATATCCACTCATATCCTGATAATTTAACAATCCAAGTATCGCATGTTTTAAAGGCATATCATCTCTCCTGTTTCATATTCTAATAATAGAATACTATAAGGGATGTATTTTGGCAAGTGTATTTTTTCATAGCGGATGATATTTCTTCTACGAAGATGCTCTCATCCGTTCCAACCTATAACGATCACTAAGAACTGATGAGGAAAGATGAAACAGACAATGGATATGGTGTTTTTCCCTTTCTATCTCATATACCATTCCAAATAGGCAACGATGCGCCGCAGGTCAACGTTTTTCAGGAAAGCAACCAAAATATCTTTCTTCCGCTTCCCTGCATGTCACAGGAATTTCGTTTCCGACAAACGAAGATAAAGCCTTTCCTTTGTTTTATGCTTTAAAGAAATGCCGCAAGTTTGGTATTTTTTATTTCCATACCATCCATTTTCATGTAAAATAATACATAGAGGTGGCTGTATGGCACAGAAACAAAAAGGTACACGAAAGAGAAAAACCAAATATACAAAACGGGCGCAGCGTTTACAAAAAGAGGCGTTATTTTCCGGTGTTGCCCTTGCGCTGTTTCTGATTTTGCTTGTGAGCTTTCATTCTTCCCCAAACCGCTTTCGTCTTGTTCTCTATCATAGTGATGCATCCATGGAGGTCGTGCAATACTTTAACAGCTATCCAAGCGCCAAGCGGGAAATGGATCAGTGGATGGAACAGGAGGATTTCAATCCTGCCATCCTCGATGAACATGACAATATCATCGCCATACGCTATGGGGTGGTCAACTTTAGAACCAAGACCTGCGGCGAGAATACCTCCTATACGCTGGAAAGCGGCGAAAGCGGCTATACCAACGGATGCTATGGCGCAGACGCTGCCTACCTAGAGACGGATTATCATAGAAAAAAAGTCCGCTTCAAACAAAGCGGCGCTGTTGGATGGGTCAATCTGGATGAAATAGAGATCCGCAACATCAATGATCCAAGCATGGTAAAATCCATCAATCATTATCGCTATGAAAGCGGTCATATCATCCATTATGGCACCACCGATCTGAATAACGCCGATTATGCGCTTTCCATCAACATAGGAAAAAGGGAACAAGCGTTTCCTGAAGGACATCTTTATAGCTACGATGGACACTACTTCTATGAGGACTATGCGACCATGATCGATGATTATCGAAATAACACCTATGAACACAGCATTAATGCGTCCTCTCCCTATTTCAATTACTTTCAATTTTTGACTCATCGCTCCAAGTCCTCCTATGTCTCCAAGGACATCAACTGGTATATCTCCTCCTATCTGGGCTATTGGGCAAAGCCATCCGCCTATCCGCCAAGCGATGTGGAAAGCCAATTATATAATGAAGGCTATGCCTTTGTGGATGCGCAAAACAGCTATGGCGCCAATGCGATGATGACCCTTGCCCTAGCGATCAATGAAAGCGGATATGGCAAAAGCGAGATTGCCATTTCCAAAAATAATCTGTTTGGGCATGCGGCTTATGACTATGCGCCAAGTGAGAATGCCAGCGGATATAAGGATGTCTCAGCGGGGATCGCTACGCACGCTTCGATCTTCTTAAATAAGGGCTATCTCAATCCGTGTGATCAAAGTGATCCAAATGATAATCCCTCTGCTTCCCAGTGCTTAAACAAAAGCGGCAATCGCTATCGAGGCGGATATTTTGGCGATAAGGGAAGTGGAATGAACATGCATTATGCTTCTGATCCATACTGGGGAGAAAAGGCCGCCCAATATTATCGCAATATCGATACGGTATTAGGTGGGGCGGATGAGTCTCGCTACACCTTAAAGATTTTACATTGGAAGCCTAAGACGCCCATGTATGCACTGCCCGACACCTCCAGTAAGATCATCTTCTACTCTCCGCAGGTGGAGGAATATGCTCTCATTCTATTGGGCGAGGTCACAGGGGAAGAGATTCAAGGCAATACCACATGGTATAAGGTTCAAAGCGATGGCGTATTAAACAATGCCCGTAATGCCTTGATCGTCGATCCAAGCAACTATCATCCCAATACCGATGTGGTCTATGTGCCGGCTGCCCTTTTCGATACATCGGGAAATTAACAAGATATCACAAAGAAAGCGCACCTAAGGCGCTTGTACAAACAGACATAGCAAAATAAAACAGATGTCTTGCGGTCCATGCCGAATGCATCTGTTTTACTTTGTCGATAGCATGAAACACATGATATTCCTTCATGCCGCTTATTATGATTCCTGATATCCCCGTGAAAGAACTTTCATAAATTCATCACCGGTGATGGTTTCCTTCTCATATAAATATTTCGCCAACTCGTGCATTTTATCTTTATTCTGCTCAAGGATCTCACACGCTTTCGCATGCGCCTCCTTAATCATCTTCATCACAGCCTCATCCACCTTAGCGGCTGTGTCATTGGAACACATCAGTGAAGTATCACCGCCAAGATATTGATTATTGACCGTTTCCAGCGCCACCATACCGAATTCCTCACTCATACCAAGGCGTGTGATCATTGCCCGGGCAATCTTCGTCGCCTGTTCGATATCATTCGATGCACCGCTGGTTATACTATGAAAGATCAATTCCTCTGCCACTCTGCCGCCGCACAAGGTAACGATCTTTTCAAAGGCTTCCTCTTTGCTCATGAGGTTGCTTTCGCTCTCCTCCACCTGCATCGTATAACCAAGTGCGCCCGAGGTACGCGGAATGATTGTGATCTTATGGACCGGCGCGGTGTTTTTTAACATCGCCGCCACAAGCGCATGCCCGATCTCATGATAGGAAACGATCAGCTTTTCCCTTGTGGAAATCACCGCTCCCTTGCGTTGATAACCGGCGATCACTGTCTCCACCGCTTCATCAAAATCCATCTGCGAAACAACGCTTCGATTATCCTTTACCGCAAGCAGAGCCGCCTCATTGACAATATTGGCAAGCTCCGCTCCGCTGGCTCCGGCAGTTGCACGAGCAATCGCATTAAAATCAATATTGGTCCCGACCTTCACATCCTTGGCATGGACCCGCAATATGGCCTCGCGCCCGCTTAAATCCGGTAACTCCACAGGAATGCGTCGATCAAAGCGCCCCGGTCTTAACAATGCCGCATCCAAGGACTCCGGGCGATTGGTCGCCGCCAGTATCACCACGCCCTTGGAACCGTCAAAGCCATCCATCTCCGCCAATAACTGATTCAAGGTCTGTTCCCGCTCATCGTTACCGCTAAAGCCTCCGCCATCCCGTTTTTTGCCAATCGTGTCGATTTCATCAATAAATACGATACACGGTGCTTTTTCTCGTGCCTGTTTAAACAGATCCCGCACTCTGGCGGCACCTCGTCCTACAAACATCTCCACAAATTCCGATCCGGAAATGGAGAAAAACGGGACGCCGGCTTCCCCTGCGACCGCCTTGGCAAGCAAGGTCTTTCCTGTCCCTGGAGGACCTACCAACAATGCGCCCTTTGGCATCTGTGCCCCGATCTTTTCATATTTCTTCGGATTCTTTAAAAAATCCACCATTTCCAATAAAGCTTCCTTCGCTTCATCCTGACCAGCCACATCAGCGAATCGCTTGCCGCTTTGCGCTTCCACATACACCTGCGCATTGGCCTTCCCAAAGCTGCCAAAGCCGCCTCCCCCGCCAAAGGTCATTCCATCGTTCCCCATCTTTTTCTGGACCTTTTTAAACATCAAATTGCCCAATCCCCATAAGATCAGCACCGGCAGCGCAAAGGTCAAAAACAAATATACAAACGGATTCATCTCCTGCGGATAGATGCGATTGAATTTCGCTCCGGCCTCGCTTAACTGCTGGGTTAAATTAGGATCCTGCATATTTCCGGTATAGTAGCTTTTCTTCTTCTCATCGTTTTTCAAGGTATAGGTAATCGTCTCATCCTCCACCTCTACCTCATCAATCCGCTTATCCTCCAAAGCGCTCTGAAACTCATTGTAGGTGACCTACTCCTGCGTTCGATTTATGAGCCATCCGGACAAAAAGCTATT
>CANPNQ010000013.1 GCA_947575425.1 uncultured Erysipelotrichaceae bacterium | reverse complement strand
GTATCACCACCAACTCCACCACTGCCACCGCCTTTGATCTGCCCCATTTTTGCCCATGATTCATCAGATTCCTTATGGTACACATCCCAAAACTCGCTTGCAGTATCATAATACCAGTCTCCTGTATTACCGATTTCATTAGTCGGCGCTCCTGAACCATACAATGTACGACTTCCCGGATCCCCTTTTAATTCTCCTGCTTGTAACTTACGATTGATTTCTGCTGTGATTTCATTCGCAGCCTGTGCCGAATCATTCGCATTGGCTGTCGCTGTGTTCGCTGCTTGTGCCGCAGTATTTGCCGCATTCTTAGCGCTGAGCGCTGCATTAGCAGCAGTGTTTGCAGAAGCCGCTGCCGAATCTGCATTCACTTTTGCTAGATTAGCAACCTGTGCCGCTGTATTCGCATTAGTTGTAGCGATATTTGCTGCATTGGCCGCTGCATTTGCATTATTACCAGCGGTAATAGCAGCTTGTGCGGCTTCGTCTGCCTTCTCAAACAGATCATCCAGTGGCTGCTTATACTCATTGGAGAAAATTTGTTCAAATAAACCTTTTGCAATTTCTTCCCATCCCGGTTCGTGGGGACTGTTTTCAGCGTTTGGATTTCCTGATGGTTCAATCAAAAAACCTACTGGTGAGCACGGTATTGTTTCATCGCCCTTCATAGCACGAAGCGTTACATAAATATGTCCGGTTTTCTTCAAAGCCTTCGCAGGTATTGTCAATAAATGAGTCTTTTCATCATATGTAAGGTAATCCGTTTTCATCATGGCACGATCATAGGCTACCACCCATGCAAATGAGTATCCATCAAAAGTACCATCCATGGAAACGGAAAGTGATATGTTTTCACCCCATTGGCAAACAAATTGTTGACTGTCTGTAAAAAGATGCGTTCCTTCTTGGATGATATTACCTAAAATCATATCAATACCTCCTTCCTATGAATTTATGGCAATAAGCCTATTTTTTAAATGCACATAATCAGACGATGTAATCGCTCCATCATTATTAAAGTCGTAGTGCTTAACCATGTCTTCATCAGCGATTAATGTTCCCATTACAATAAGACGAATTATATAAACATCTGCCCATGTGTAAATATTAGTAACTCCGTTATTACTTATTTTAACAGATCCTTTAGAAAGCCCTTCATTGCTTAATTCCCATCCGCCTACAGATCCGCTTTCTGCTGTAACTTTACCCTGCATATCTGCGTTTTTAGCCTTCATGTTTCCTTCTGTATCAACGCTAAAATTGTTTCCGTTAGTAATTGTATTGCCTATTAGGCTTATACCCCTGATCACTCCTGCAAGTATAAAATCGGCATTGATTTTTCCATCTTGTGTAATAGCCAAAGGAAATGGCCCAAGATATCCATTGTTTGAAAACCCTAATCCTCCCATGTTGAAGCGCCACACGTTTTTTGCTTTTTCTTTGGGAATTTTATCCAAAATAAGTAGTTCATTATCATCAATATAGATGTAGCCTTTTTTGAATTGTGAATTTATAAGATCTGTCTGACTCTGTATCACGTTCTCCTGAAAAGTGATGCGCTTGTTTGTTTCAGCAATTTCATTTTTGATACTTGCCACCGCTCTTTTTGCAGTAGGCTTATAATTGCCAAACACGATTTCAGTTACCTTTTTCGCAATAGTATCATAGGTATACGAAAACACTTCCGCATCTATCGTGCATAAGGGATGTTTAATATGGATTGTATCACCAATACAAAGTTCATCGTCCGGCGATGCTTTTGCAACATAGCTAATCTTAGGATACTTATTTTCCTCTAGATACACACTCGCCAATTGTCTTAATTCCATGATTTGATCCGATTCAATAATAGGTGTGTCATCATCGTTTTCGGTTTTTGTCTCAAATTTAACGGCACGTGTGAAAGGCTGTTGATATTGCACATCAGCGGTCAAGTATGTTTCAGGCAAAAGTATACCGTTTGTGCCTTCTGGTAAAATCTTAGTGCATACGCCACTCCAATCCTCGACCACACTCATATCTTCAATATTCTTGCCATAGATCACGCAAACTCCATTATCGTTACCAATGTGATTTTTAAGGGTGATGTTGAAACCATCCACATCATAACTACCACCAAAAACCTGCTCAGCGGTGACGAATGCATCCAACAAGGTCTTTCTAACAAAGTAACTCGTTGCACTATCCGCAATATCGGATGTCACAAAAAACGGACTTTCTGTATCTGTCCGTTCATTTACATACGATAAATAAGATGCCGCTGTTTGATTGGTAGGGCGCACATCATCAAGCAAGTACCTTTCTGCGTCATAAACTATATGATATGCTGTGAATGAGATAAGCCTGTTTTTAAATGAAACATTATTGATCCTGAAAGGCTGTCCACCTTTTTCTTTTGTTTCTACAAAAGCAATGTAATCCTGATGAATCATGTCTTTGTAGTCAATGGATGCTGTTACTTCGATGTACCACCCATCCAACGATCTTTCTTTATACTCAACACATTTCAATGGTTTTATTACACCTAAGCCGTTATTACTAAATCGCCTCTCTGTGGGTTCGTATATTTTCATAGCCAACAATCCTTTCTTTTAATGTAAATATCACAATTACCGCTGTGTCTTATCACTTTGTTTCTACCAACTACCAACGACGGGTATTCAAATCCGATTGATATTTGCTTGGATTTACTAAAACCATCCGCAATCTCTGTCTTTTCATAGCAATCTATCTCAACATACTCAGCAGTATCAAATAGATAAGTAAATCTCACATTGCCTATCGTTATATCCACATTCTCTCCTTGTTCCCCAACCAATTTAATAATTGGCTTTGACAAGCGATTTCCAATATTGATAACGTAATCGGTAGTGATCTTTTGAAAGGTGTCTGCTACATCATACCAAAAGGGAGAACGTATCAACGTGGTTTCCATTGTTTTAATGTTACTTGACCGGATTGGATGAAGTTCGTTAAAAAAACAGGCATTCGTTATACGCCCATTATATTCCAGTATTCCATATCCATTAAGCCATTGGAATATGTCGTCCAATCGTTTAGGCTTAAGGATGTATAATTTTAATGCTATAGATACATTGTTGTATCCTAATAAGTCAAATCTGCTCCCATCCACACCATCTATAACGTTCTCACGTGTTCGCAAGGCTGCTCTCGCCATGAAATCCTCTTCTTCGGCAATCACTCCCATTTCATCGCTGCGTATGCCATTAAAATAAAACATATTAAGCCACCGCCTTTATAATACGCTCATCCATGATCTCTCCGATTTTCTCATCCCAAATTTTAACTGCCATACCTTTGAATGCCCGCACCATGGCGAGCGCCATCTTGTCATAATCAATAATATCAACGGGCGTTGCGCCTCCGCCATTTGTAAGAGGTGCGACAGTTGTTCGATTACCTTGTTGCAACAATAATTCGGGGCCTGCTTCGGCGACCATTGCCATACCGCTTAATAGTTGTCCACCTTTTGCTAAGTAAGGAATGCGTCCAAAACTTACCAACCCTAAATCAAATCCCCAATGCTGTCCACCAATCAACGGGATCCAATCCGGTATATCGAAAGATAGACTATTCATAGCTCTTATGACTGCATTAACACCTGATTCCACACCTCCCACCATTCCATTGATAAATCCAATAATGATGTTTATAGGAACCTTTGCGACGTTAATCAACCCATCAAAGATATTTCCGAAAATAGATACAATACTGTCCCATGCACCTTGCCAATTCCCAGTAAAAACATTAGAGATGAAATCAATAATCCCGCTGAATACACCAATAATATTAGACACAACATCTCCGATATTGCTTAATAGGGCACCCGCCACTTGCAAAATAGTCGTTACTGTATCGCCAAACACTGAACCAACTAAGTCAAACACGAACACTAACATCGGTCCAAATGTTTCTACAAACCAATCAACGACTGGCATAATGCGCTCTAATAGTCCTGCCATTTGAACAGTTATGTCACCTATAAACTCAACCCATTTATCCCATAACGGCTTTAAACCATTTTCCCAAACACTCATTATAATTTCTTGGATGCGTGTAAAAATCGGTTGTATAATGGTTTCCCATATATTCGTCAAAACACTACTAATGCTTTCGATTGCACTTTGGACAGAATTTCTAAAACCCTCATTTGTGTTCCATAACTGTACCAATGCCGCCACTATCGCAGTAACTAAAGCGATAATAGCCATGATGGGCGGTGATAACGCTGCCATGGCTTTGGCAAGTAATGAAGTTGATCCAGCCACACCTGCGGTTGCTGCTTTGAAATTTGTATACATCAATATGATTTTGCTAACTGATCCTGCAAGGGTACCAAAAATGACTAACAACGGGCCTATTGCAGCAACGATACCACCAATCACAACAATAACGGTTTTGGTCGTATCGTTTAAACTTCTAAACCATTTTGTTACACTTTCGATCACATTAGCTAATTTTTCCCAAACAGGCGCCAGTGTTTCTTGGATTACATCGCCCAAAGCTGCCCCCGCAAGTGTTAGATTATTCATCGCGACTTTCGCTTTATCAGACGGACTAAGCATAGCGTTATATGTATTTTCTAGCGCACCGCCGCTTTGTTCAACCACTTTTGTCATTTCTTCGACAGAAAATCGGCCGGCTTGAATCGCATCAGCAAGATCGGGTCCGGCCTTTGCCCCGAATGTCTCTATCGCTTTGGTGGTTGCACTTGCAATGTCAGGACAAGTGGCGATTTCCTCTAGCGTCTTTTTAAATTCAACGCGAGCGTCTTTGCCCTCCGCGCTCCAATTAGATATTGCCTTTTTCATGCCGGAAAATGCAATTTCGGTGTTGACGCCGGCTTTTTCCCATTGTGCAAAAATGGCAATACTTTCTTGCGTGGTATACCCCAACGCACGCATCGGTGCGCCATATTTTGTTAAGTTTTCTGTTAGTTTATCAATAGATAAACCGCTTGCTTGACTGGCTGCGGTTAAGGCATCTAATACTCCCGAGTATTCCTCGGCTGGTATGCTCGCATCGCCCATCGCTCTTGACACTAACTGTATAGCCGTGGCTGTATCGGTTTTATTAACCTTTGAAAACTTTAGAAAATCTTCTGATGCCTTTGATAGTGCTTCACCTGTAAAGCCAAAACGTGTATTAAGATCCGCCACCGCTGTGCTTGCTTCTTCTGCCGCAACAGGCATACCTCCATATACTTCATCAAACACATCTTGCAATTCTAGAAGGTTGTCGCCAAGTGCTCCCGTGCCCGCTGCGATGCTGTCATAGGCTTCATCAATCTCGACCCACGCCGCCGTAGCTGCCGTTCCCGTTGCTACGATAGGGGCGGTAATGCCCTTAGTAAGTGTACTTCCGACCTTTTTCGCTTTATCCCCTGTTTCTTGTAACCTCTTAGCATATTCTTCGAGGTCAGCAATGCCGGCTTTTAACTTTGCGCTCGTTTCGTCCAAGCCTTTCTTATAATTGTTCATCGCGGCTTGTGTAGAGGCAAGTGCTGATTTCTTTTTGCTGATAGCAGCTTCATCTCGCTTTTCGGCGTTCTCCAACTCTTCGATTTCAGCCTTCAATACACTGACCTTTCTCGCCGAATCCTCATATTGATTCGCAAGGTACTCATTAGTTGCTCTCAACTTCTCCGATGCTTTTGTGTTTTCATCCCACGTGGATTTCGTTAGCTTAAATTGGTTACGGTTGTCTGTCAGCGCTGTATTGACTGATTTCAATGATGCTTTAAAATCCACCGCACCTTTGGCGTCAAATATTAGACCAACTCGTTTTAAATCATCAGCCACCGTGCTTCACCCTTTCTAATTCAATGTAGTAGTCAACCATTTCATAAAATAGAAAAGGGTCAAGCTGCCAGAAGGATTCCTCGCTCAACCCTATTGATAACGCGGTATATAATACCTGCGCCCAGTTTATTGTTTCTTTTTCTTCGTCATATGCCCTACCGGTTTTTTTTTGAATTTTTCCAATTTTTCCGCAAAGTCATTGATAACTTCGTAGAGTGCGTCCATGTCATCTATCGGAACGAGCGAAAGTGCATCTTCCTCATCAACTCTACGCCCACTCGAACGAATAAGAGCATAAATGAATTTGGATGCACACTCCATTTGTAAACCTTGGTCGTTAGGTTTTTTTTCAAATCGTTTTTGTAATTGATCAAGTCCCGTCTCTTGAAACAATTTAATCGTTAGAAAATTGATTTTTGGCTCAAGCAATGTACCATCTGCAAGCCTTATGCTTTTTCCCATTATGCATCACCTTCTACCGGTGCATCTGCGCCGCCTGCGAGTATTTTTTTTAAATCATCCTCATCCAAAATCGGAGCATTAAAGAACATTTCTTCTGTCAAACCTTCCGGTGCTTTATAGTCCTCCTTGATGCTAACGACAATATCACCAGCATCATTAAATGGCATTGCTGAAAATGTCAAGGTATCGTTTTGTTCTTTGAAACTGGTATCCGATGTTTCGATATCATCTGTATTTGCGCTTAATTGGCAATTGGGGTACCAATCAAAGCGACGTAATCCACCGTGAAGCTGCACAGTTTTTCCGTAAGCAAAACGTGGTCTTGTACGATTCCCCCCAGATAAAATCAGACCTGTTTCTGTGACTTTATCACCACGCATCCGTGCGATTGTCTCTGATGGAAAGGAAACTACTTCAACGCTAATTTCTGTACTACTTGTGGAAGAAGCATTCATATATGTCTTACCAGAAGCACGTACAGGTGTTGAATCTCCATTCTCTGAAACACTTACCTTCTTCACCGTTTCTGTCTTTTCAACAACATCCTCATAGGTCCCTGTAAACTCATTTTGGTCCTCACTGTCAACGAAGCATACATATTGAGCGCCAACCGTCTCTTTTACAGGCGGGCGTTTAGTTTGTGTTGTTTTTGTCATTCTTCTTGTCCTCCTAAAAGCCTATTGCTTTTGTCATGTTTGTAAAATACTTTTCTTTGTTCATGTTGAACGTTGGATTCATGTGTTCATGCGCTTTCATTTTAACCGTACCGCTTTCTACCATACGGCCGTAATACTTTCCCCATCCTACTTCGATCTGACCTTTATTCTTTCGATAAGAAAAAGTATCAATTAAATGGGTATATCCCGGCTTTCTAATGTCCGACATTGGTTTTGGAAGTTTCAGCAAATCATCAACAAATTCCGATGCACCAACTTCAAGCACTTTTTCAATATTCGCATCATCAGCTTTGTCTGCGCATTCATCAAGGTATTGAATAAGTTCATCAAAGCCATCAAAACTGTGGAATCCGCTTGTATCAGTCACATTCGATCACATTCTCTATCAGATCAACTGAAAAAAAGGAATGCCATATTCGATCTTCCTCAATGTACTCATGATTGATCCTTGGCATAAGATGCTTTTTCAGCATCTTTAACCGCAATTCTTTCAGCTTTGGATCATCAGCCAACGCTGACATAAATGACACTTGATACGTTTTGATATCATTGTATGCCGCTCCGCTGGATGGCTGATATTCAGATACATAAGGCCATATTACAATCCTTGGATAATTGCCTTTTGCCTTTTCTGGCGTGATACCTTCGTTGATCTGTATGCCTAATTCTTTTAGCAACTCAATAAACTCATTCTTGTTCATTGCCAATTACCTCCGTGCTTCCTGTCCACTTTTCCATCGTGATATCCGTTTGCCTGTACCCTTCGTTGTTTGTGAAATGCGCGGCGTTATATACCCGATGATATACATTGCCAATTTTCAGCACGCAATCAGAAGTGATATCTTTGTATTGCGGTATGCGCAATTTTCCTGTGATCTCTGCACCTACAGATGATAACTCATATTTCAACTTATCAAATACGCTTAACTCTTGAAAGCATATGTCCACATGCGTATCGATCAGCATTTGCTTTGGGTAAAGATCATCGGTGTTAGCAATCTTATACAAATGAAAAACGCCATCTATGTAGATGGGTAATTTACTCTTTGACATATTGCATCTGCCACCTCACGATATCATTAGCATAATTTTCTGAAAACTCATCAAGTCGCTTGTTATAGGCATAGAATACTCTTACCTTTAAAAGTTCCCTTGCGCTTCGATCAGTTTCAAAATCAATGCCATTGTATAACTTCTGAAAGTAATACATAGAATCAGATATCAATACATCTAAACGATCATCAGCGAAAAAAGGGGGGATTTGATACTCCCCTCTTATTTCGCTGACTAATTCATTATGCTTCATGCTCCTGTGCCAGCGGGAGTGGGAGCGGGAGCGGGAGCGGAAACAGATTCAAACTTGGGAACATATTCCTCAAGTTTTGTTACGTCAATGACAACTGCGCAATTATCATCATCAGCGCGACCGTTTGCATAGGTTTTGGCAATGATCAGATCGGCGTCCTCAATCGCTTTCGTCTCTTTGTACTCGTCAATCTTCATGCTATAGTTACCCATGGTATATACGCCCGGAATCGTTAGCAGCGCCTTCCCTTGCGGATTGTTCACGCTCTCAATCACCTCGATCGGCATGAACGCTTTGGAAACATAGCCGCCGTTGATGGTATCGCCATACATTGCCGGGTTTACAAACTCATAGCGATCTAACGGATTACATACCAAGTACAGTTTGCTGATGGTTCGCTTTCCGTTGTTGCACAATGTTTTTAAAATCGGTGCAAGAGCCTTTGGGGAGAAATTTTTAATCACCTGTGCAGTCTTAGCAGTATGCGTGTTATTGGTAGATTTATCAATTTGATAGTAAACACCGACAGGTTCATTTTCTTTATGACCTTGTAAATAACCGTACTCTAAACCATCGTGGAACACCTCTTTCAGCACTGCCATGAAATACTTATCCACGAACGGTAATGACAAATCACGGATTGCTTTTGGAATGATCAGCATCACATGCAACTTCGCCAGTTCAATGTTTAGCGTTCTGATCTCGCCCGATACTTCCTGAACCAACTCATCCGTTAAGCCACCCCATCCAAACGTACCGCTGTGGGAAGCAGTGATCCACTTCTTAACGTCTGCCGGAGTAAACGTCACAAGTCCCAACAAAGCGGATTCCTTTTTAATATCCTCCATTGTCTTATCGATGATAGAGGTCGGAATAATATCGATTTGATCAGCAGTGATTGCTTGTTTCGGACTCTTTAATTTTTCGTAAAAATCCTTTTCCTCCCTGTTCAACGGGCGAAGGTTCAAGGTTTCTCGATACGCCTTATCAGATTCAGCACGCTCCTGTTGTACTTGAATAGCCTTGATGAGCGCTTTAGAGCGCTCTGTGGCAGTGCGTTCCGCCGCTTGCAAAATCGCTTCCGACTTGTCCTCGCTTTGCTCCAGAATATCCTTAAGCTCCTCTTTTACTTCCTGATTGATTCCTTTTTTGTTTTCATCCATAAACATTTTAGTGTCCTCCTTTAAAGTATTGTTTCCATGGATTAGTGGGCTTCTGCCCTTCTTTTAACTGCTTGTTCTCTTGTTCTAAACGCTTGGCATAAAGGATCGTCCTTTGAAGCATTTGCCGAGATAGACTTTGCTTTGCTTCCGCCTCCTCACCGATGGACGTTGCAAAGCCATAGGATAGTGCTTCATCGGCGGTGATCCATTCCTCTTTATCCATCATCTGTTGGATTTCTTTCTCTGAAAGATTGCTGACAGACTTATAAATTTCAAGAGATGGTTTTGTGATCTTTTCCAGATCATCCGCCTGCTTGCGCAGCTCATTAAAATCACCACTCGCAAATGTCCATGCATTGTGGATAAGTAACAACGATGACTTTGGCATGATACGCTCGCTGCCAGCCATAAAGATCACGCTTGCGGCGCTGCACGCAAATCCATCACAATATGTTGTGACTTTGTGCTTTTCGCCGAACGCTTTCAATAAGTTATAAATAGCCAAACCACTTGAAACTTCGCCACCGTAAGAATTGATACGAACATTTAAATCGCCATCAATTTGCGATAATTCTTTCGCCATATCAAAAGCAGTAACATCGGATTCATCCCATTTGTACGATGTGATATCACCAAAGATATACAACTCTTTTGTGCCATCATCGCTCTGCTTCCATTCATAGAATTTCTTCATCTCCCTCACCTCCTTCCTTTATCGGCGCATAATTCTTCGTTACGTTATGCTCATTTGCCCAATCCTCATCAAGCCGTGGTAAACCGACGAAGTCTCGCTGATCGTTGTGACTGAATCCGTTTGAATAAAGTTTGTCAAGGTTGGTCGCAACGTCCAGTATATCCACATGTTTAAATGATGATTGGTCTATTTCAATTTTTTCTCCCCTTAGATATTCCTCTTTCGTTACCCACTTCGCATTGAGGGAATCATTGATGATTTCAGCAACATCTGAAACCGCGAAAGTGATAAAATCATTCATCGCATTTGATTTTTCTGTTGTTTTCCCCATAAAAACATCAATAGGGATATCAAAAACAAAAGCCACCGTTTCAAATATGTGGCTTGTTATATTCCGTAAATCATCTGTACTTTTGGGACTGCCTATTTCGATTTTATCCAATTTAGTTTGTGGTGAGCTTATAATCACTTCCAATTCCTCGCTCGCAATCTTTTCAGCGATATTCCTTGTATATTCGTTGGTTGATATCACTTTCCCGTCTTGGGTCTTTAACTGATAACTACCGCCTTGCATTTCCATTTTGTACTTGGAAGCATTCGATAGCTTGTACGAGCGAATGGCAGTGGCCAGTAGATCACCATATGCTTTATTGAATTGATTCATATATGCGATAATCTTGCGGTTACGATTTTTTAAATGTAGCACATGATCCGCATCGAAAGTTTTTCTAAACGGAT
>CANPNQ010000012.1 GCA_947575425.1 uncultured Erysipelotrichaceae bacterium | reverse complement strand
TGATACCCAACCGTCAGAAGATTGACGAAGAGATTCATAATAATAGGCTTTGTAGTTATTGATTTGCTCCTCAAAGAACCCATATTTTCCGGCATCAAAGCCATTCTTGTCTAGAAGCAGCAACAATAACAGGCGTGACATTCTGCCGTTACCATCTCTGAATGGATGTATGCAGAGAAAATCCAAAATAACGCAAGGTATCAATAGCAGTTGGTTAATATTAGCGTCTTTGCGTGCTTCCATATAGGCGAGTACTAACTGTTCCATAGCCTTTGGCGTTTCATTTGCAGGAGTGGACAGAAAACGAACACGCCTGTTTTCATCTGTGTCGACCACCAAAATCGCTCTTTTAAAATATAACATTGTCACTCTACACTCATGATCTTTGAATGTAAAAAACAAGAGGTAATTGTCGTTTTTAGCGCAGTATATGTTGAAAATGTGTTAAATTTGAATAAAAAAAACTGACTTCACTAAAAGCCCATAAATAAAGGCTTTCCGATACATTCAGAAAGCCGATATTATCCTGATGGCGTCCATGGAGGGACTCGAACCCCCGACCGTGCGCTTAGAAGGCGCATGCTCTATCCAGCTGAGCTACATAGACAACTTGCTAGACTATAATAGCAAATTCTAATTAGAAATGCAAGATTCATTTCAAAAATTGTTGCTGTTGCCCGGATGGAAATTACCATAATCATCGAAATAGCCATCCGCCAAGGTACGCTCGCCTCCACTCACTTTAAAATCCGTATTGACAAAGGCAGAATTGCCCTGTGATACCGGCTGCTGATAAGGAAAGGGCACGACTGCATTGTTTGGCTGATTTGCCATATTAGCCTGCTGTACGTTCTGCTGATCCTGCATTGAATCAGGCTGATGAAAGATCAGCGGATCATAGAAAGAAGGCGCTTGAACATTACGTATGAAAGGATCATTCCCATAGGGATTCAACGCATAGGGATATCCATAGGGTAACGATGCATTTTGCGGCGATACGCCATAATTGTAATTGCTATTATAGTTACTCTGCGGCACGAAGGACTGCTGATACGCCTGACGATAATAATTTTGATTGCGCTGGGCAAAGGAGGCTTCATTGGGAGCGTGCTGCGCATTCTGTGCCTGATTTTGTAGCTTGGCATTGTTGTTTCTTCGCTGCCTTGATTGAACCATCACCTCTTTTTGCATATTCTGTCGCTGGGTGCTTTTCTTTTGACTGGCCGCCTTTACTTTGGCATGATACTCCTGATAATCTCGTTCCTCCGCTTCTTCCTGCAACAGCTTCTTGCGCTTATGACAATAAAAGCAGCCGATGAAAGAGAACAGAATTGCAGGCGCACACAGTATGGCATACTGATAATAATCGCCCAGTGCCAATACCACCGCCCCGCAAAAGCATAGGAAAGAAAGCAGCGAAGCGACAAAGCTGCTGCTAAAGAACGCAATGATAATGAAAACCACACCGACAAGCGAACACACCAGATGCGGCGTCAGCTCTTCCAAGGTTGTCTGTACAATCAATGCCTGCAATCCCACCTGATTTTCCTGCACGATGCCATACAAATATACCCCGACCAAAACCAGATAAGCCGAACTGATCAGTGCGCCGCTGCCAAGGGCGATGCTGTGCTTCCGCTTCATACGCTCACCTCCGCTTGATCAAAGCTTCCCTATTTCAGAAACTTGATCTCGGCACGCACCTGATCGTCCTCCACCGATAGGATCGCATAGGACGGTCCCCGTCCATCTCTGGAACGCCATAAAGAACCGGGATTTAACATTATAACGCCATCCACCTGATCCAGTGCCGCCACATGCGTATGACCGTAACAGAAGATATCACAGCCTTCCTTTTTCGCATACACTGCCATCCGCTCCAAGCGGCGCATATAGGAAAACTGATTGCCATGCATCACAAGGATTCGATGATCCTTTGCCGGTAAAACAATTTTTTCCGGATAATCGTAAAAATAATCATTATTCCCCTTTACAATATGATACATCGGATAGGAATCCTCCGGCGCTTCCACATCACCGCAGTGGATAAAACAGTCCGCATCACGCTCCAAATGCAGCACCTCATCCAATCGCTCATCCCTTCCGTGCGAATCACTCACTACTATGATCTTCATCACGACACCACCTTATGTGTATATTCTACCACAAAATAGGGTGATGATAAAACAGAAAAAGCTTAAAAAGGAATTGGATTATAGTGCAGCGAAGATACGGAAACCGTTTCCTCATTGGAACCGTGAAGCGATACGACCTGATCATCCACATAGATCGCTACCTCATCCACATCAAAGTTTCCTGCCAAAGAAAGTACCAACGCTTCATAGGCATGTACCTTGGCACAGCGATCACTATCAAGCAACGTATTGCTCATATTCACAATCAGCGTTTGATCCTCCCTACGCGGCAGATCCGTCGGTTCGATGTGTTCCTCATACAAGGGTGCGCTCAGCTTTGTGGACGCAGAGACATCCTTCAACACCTCATTTACAATCGTTTCCATATCATTGGGATCACCGATAATGCGTTTGCTTTTCGGGACATAATACAAGGTATTATCGATCTTTTTGGTGTAATAGACCAAGATGGTTTGCGCATCGCTCAACGAACTGCTCGCCGATTCAAAGTGATTGATTCCCAGTTTACGATTCAACGTCGCAGGAATCGGCGTATTCGCCAATGGCATTTTGGTTAAGCGCTCTCCTTCCATATAGATTTCAATTTCCTTGATTTCCGGAAATTGCGTCGTCCCCCATGTGATCGCCTCCAGCACCTTCAGCTCCTGCGAAGGCTCATAAGTCGCTAGCTTATCATTGAAAGTAAGCATTGCCTTGGAACCCTCCAGCTTGACATCAACCAACTGGGTCCCTGTTCCCAAAACGCCGCTGAAATCTCCCTTGACCTGATCGGCACACATCGCCGCTATCATCAGTTTTAATTTTTCTTCCTTGCTTTTTCCCACATCAATCGTCTTATCCATCGGGATCAGTGTATTATCCTGATCCAGTACATAAATCTGAAGCTGCTCCTGATCGGATGCTTCCATTACCGTAATGCTTTCATCGGCTGGCTTCTGTGTCGGAAAATAACGTATGCTCAAATAAGAAAACACCGCAATCGCACCAAATAACAGGACAGCTTGTTTTCGATATTGTTTCATATACTTCACCTCTAACACAAGTGTATGTAAAGAAACAATAAAAAAGAACAGTTATCAGGAACACTGCCTGTGTAAATCCCCTTCTTTGATGATCCATGGTTTCTCCACGCTGATCCCCTTAGCTATCATCCTTTTGTGCAAACGCAAGGAATAAAAAAACTCCCTATGGCAATGTGATTCACTTTCCATTGCATAGAAAGTTCAATAGATATGTTCTAACATGCGACAGGCAGCCGATCCATTCATTTCAGAATTTCGCTATGGTCATCCTTTTTCCTTGTCCCCATAGAAACAAAAGAATTCAGTTTTCTATCCCTCAACAGAAGCACTGTCACAGCGCATCGGGCAAGTCGCTTCAGCATCCTATTGTTTCAAATAGGCTTGAAAATGATCTCCCCGATCCTCAAAGTTGCGAAAAAAGCCATAGCTTGCGGCTGCCGGTGATAACAATACACTTCCCTGCGGCTGAGCGACACGCTTGGCGACTTCCACCGCTTCCTGCAAATCCTTTACCTTAATAAAGGGAATGGATAACTGCTTCGCCAAGACCTCTCCGCTGTCATACATCAGGATGACATGAGCAAGCGGATGGGCATTCAAATAGTCACTCAACGGTGTATAATCGATCCCTCGATCCATACCGCCCAATAACAGCGTATCAATGTGATCCAAGCTCTGTAAAGCCTGAATGGTCGTTTCACAAATGGTGGAAATAGAATCATCATACCAATGCAAATGATGGTAATAACCGACATACTGAAGGCGATGCGGCAATGGCTCAAAGCTAGCTAAAGCCTGTAAGGAAGCCTCATAGGATATCCCTAGCATATGAGCTATATAAAGATCCACACCGATATCATAACGATTATGATGCCCCAACAACGGTGTTTGCTCGGGATTTAAAACAAGCGTTTCCTCCAGCAGTCGAAGCTGATCTTTTTGGGCATAGATATCCGCCTGTGCATCCTCCATCGAGGCAGAGATAACCTTGGCACACATATCCGCTTGAATCAGCGTTTTTTCACATACAAGCAAATCTTCTGCCTTCTGCATTCGCCATATGTTTTCCTTTGCCTGAATATATTTCTCATAGGTGCCATAGTGATCCAGATGCTCTTCATGGATGTTGAGCAATACCCCGATGTGTGGCGCATATCTCACATATTCCAGCTGATGACAGGAAAGCTCATACACGATGCGTGTTTCTTCATCGATCTGATCCAATGCATCAAAGGAAGGCTTGCCAATATTGCCAAGCAATACACACTTTACATTATTTTCCTTCAGAATATGGTACAGCAGCGATGACGTGGTGCTTTTCCCTTTGGTTCCGGTTATACCGATCGTCTGTTCTCCATAATACCTCAAAAACAGATTGGTCTGCGATTCCAAGCATTCTTTTTTCAATGGCTGTTCTAGCACAATACCGGGACTCTTGATCACCACATCAAAATCATCCAGTTTTTGATAGTCCTCTCCAATGATCAATTCCACATTGCTTAATTCATCTGCGATCGGATGAAGATCTGCGATTGTCAGCGGCTGCGAAGGAAGATATTTCCTGATATAGGCATAGGTAGATTTGCCCTCCTTACCAAAACCGAGAATCGCAATGCGTTTTCCCTTGAGATATGCAATGATCGGCGGCATCGCTCACCCCTCCTTTACCAAGTCCAAAAACGGCTCGGGTATGAGATTCTCCTCATTGAAGTAATGCGCATATGGGTTTTCCTTCTCCTTATATTGTTCGTATTGCGGCAAACTCATGTAATGTCGTAATAACAATGGGATCGTCAAATTTCTTTCCTTGCGCTGTGCGATCTGCATACAGATTGCGGTATTGATCTCGGCACGACTGCCAACGCATTCAAACGGTTTTTCCCTTTGATAACCGATCAGCTTCTCCAGCGTATCAATCAGCGATTCCTTTTCCAATAAATCTTCTCCAAACATGGTAATTATCTCTTTCTCTGATACAAAGGGAGCCAAAATCAAATATACAAACAGGCATTTGGGACAACTGCCGCACCAAATATCCTGCTTACTGCCTGCATTACAGCTGCGAAATGCCATGTGATATTGCGTATGCTTGGCAAATTCTTCTGCGATCTGAAATTCCGACCATCCCCGCAATAACGAAAAATAAGATACGCCGGAGGCGATATAGGATGCTTCATATGCATGAAAATCTTGTTCAAAGTCGAAGCTTTTGGAATATTGATGATTGATCAATGTCCCCTCCACCGTGCTTTCATTCGCACTATCCTCATTGCTCAGCACGACATAACGCAAACGATTCATATAGGCAAACAGGGTCCCCGAAAATGCCACCAATGCCGAAAACGGTGTATGCCCGTTCAAATAGCCTTCTTTGTTACACTGCAACATATTAGGGTCCAAGATTCTTGTTACCTGAACCACGTGCGCCTCATCAAATCCGGCGATCCGCACGCTGTCCGCTGTCGCCTTTCGTCCGTTGATGATATAAGCGAATTGGCGCTGATCCATACGCTTTAACAGCTCCATCGTCACGATGCTGTCCTTGCCTCCTCCCACCGGAATCAGACAACCATCCAAGGCAAGCTTTCCTTTGGTAGGCGCAAACTCATTTCCCAATGCTTGAATATGCATAAAATCTTCCATGCTCGTATCAATGCCATTGGTATAGAAAAATTCACCCAAGCCCCAGTAATACTGCTTTTTCCACCATTCCATCTGTGCTTCATGTAAGGCAGCAGCCGCAATCTCCACGCGCGGAGAACAGGTAATCTTCCAATAGCTGGACAGTTCCACCATGCCGATGGAAAACACTAGCTTTTGAATGATCTCATCATTTCTATCAAAATAGGAAACATGCCTTCTGTCAATCGTCCATTTCGGATGAAAGTGCGCAAGTCCAACGATCTCAAAGTCATAACTAAAAGAGATCGTTTGCGGCGCTTCCTCAATGTGATAGTTCTGATAGCGAAACAGCGGGAATTGTTCCCGTAATTGGGTAAATGTTTTCATACGCATACTCCTTTTCAATCACGGATCGCTACTTAATCTTGATCTGATATTCTTCCAGCACTTGTTTTTGTTCATAAAGCTGTTCTGCGACATCCTTTGTCACATAACGCAGGGTAAAAGGTTGATATTCCTTTCCCGTAATTTTCTCTTTATCTTTCGGATAGCGAAGGACAAACCCATACAGATGGGCATTTTCCGCAAGCCATGCCGCAAGCTGTTCTTCTTCGCTGACCTCTCCCTTAGAGGCATCGCTGTCCTCATTGTTCAATGCATGATCATCAATCCTTGTCACTTCTCTGCCGGCTGGCTGAAAGCGCACAGTATATCCCAGTTGATACTCATTTTGTCCCGGATAATCCCAATAACTGCGAAAATCATCTTTTCCATATTTTAACATCATGCTTTCATATAAAGGAAGCTGATCCTCATAAGAGATATATCCGGCCACAAGGATCATATTACCGCAGGTTTTGTCGTTTACCGAGGAAATATCCGCACACATCTGTCTTAACGGTTCCACCAATTCCTCCTGCACCTGAATCTCACTTTTTCCTTCCAGCATCGAAACATGCGGCAGATCATCAATCGCTACCAGTCCCTTGGGGACATAGCGATATAGGCTTTCACTTTCATCAATCAATGCCAGCAAAGAGGAAGGATCCATCACAATGGATGCATGGTTTAAATAAGGATTATCCTCCTCATAAAATGTACGCAGCGTTTCATAGGAATATGCCTGTAATAACGTCTCCAACTTGGCATAATCCAACTGATTTCTAAAATCATTGATAAAGGAGACAATGGTCTCATGATCCGCATCCTGTAATTCCTTTGCCCTTGTATACCATAGCGTATTGCGTATCGTAAAATTCTTTGTCTCGATGAAAGGCAAAAACTGTTCCGGTTTTAATTGTTGGGAGATCATATAATTGATATCATCATTGGATAA
Organism: uncultured Erysipelotrichaceae bacterium; assembly: GCA_947575425.1. Lineage (GTDB taxonomy): Bacteria > Bacillota_I > Bacilli_A > Erysipelotrichales > Erysipelotrichaceae > C-19. Next base: position 4,078 of record CANPNQ010000012.1, on the reverse strand, counting down.
ATACTTCAGAATGATTTCTCTGTTTTCGTTAGTCACGTAAGGATACCGTGCCAATTCATCGTAATGGCGATTCATAATCGTAAAGCATACGCCAAACAGCACAAGCAGGCTTACAATGAACGAGATTCGCTTTATCTTCATCTTGTTCACCTCGCTGATTATTATATCATAGATATGAAATGATAGAAACCGCTTTTATCCGCCATAGGAATCATACTCATTCTTTCCCCATGATTTATCATGATTTCAGCATCCGATAGATTCGATCCAAACCGCATGTGGTGAATACCATACAGGCAGCTGCTTTTTTTAAAAAATGTAAATTTATTACATTAGCGAAACATGCGGAATTTCACATAATCAAGGATTGTGTAAAGGTTGAATAACAGAAAATGAAAAAAGCCCATAACCATGAGCTTAAATCACTGTATGGTGGGAACGGTGGGACTTGAACCCACACGGGATTACTCCCAACGGATTTTAAGTCCGTTGCGTCTGCCGATTCCGCCACGATCCCAATGGAGGTTCCGACCAGATTTGAACTGGTGATCACAGAGTTGCAGTCTATTGCCTTACCACTTGGCTACGGAACCATTGCTATAATATTATATACTAATTTGAACAAATTGCAACCATAAATCATGAAAATTAAAGAAAAAGTGGTTCCATCCTATTTTCATACCGCTGTTTTGATTCTCTGTGAGCAATATTATACGAGAAATGCAAAAAAAAGATCCTGCCTTTTGACAAGATCTCTTCTTCCTACCATGTACTTACGCTGCTTCCTTTTCCAATGCTTTCTTCGCTTTGTCACAAATGGTAGCGAATCCCTTCGGATCTGCGATGGCGATCTCGCTTAACATCTTGCGGTTGATGGTTACACCAGCCAACTTTAAGCCATGCATCAGATTAGAATAACTCATATCATTCATTCTCGCTGCTGCATTGATACGAGCAATCCATAGCTTGCGCATATTGCGCTTCAAATCCTTACGATCGTTATATGCATACTTCAGAGAATGCATTACCTGCTCATTCGCTGTGCGATATAACAAATGCTTAGAACCAAAATAACCCTTCGCTAACTTCAAAACTTTCTTTCTTCTGCGACGTGTTGTATATCCACCTTTTACTCTTGCCATATCCGTATTCCTCCTTACCTATTTCGGCAGCATCATTTTGATCCGCTTATAATCCGTATTGTGAACCGTAGCGGGCTTTCTCAAATGACGCTTTTGCTTTTGTGTTTTACCATGGAAACGGTGAGAAGTATACGCATGACTTCTTTTCAATTTACCGGAGCCTGTTTTCTTCACACGCTTGGCTAATCCTCTGTGGCTTTTCATTTTTGGCATAATCCTGACCTCCTGCTTTTGTTATTTCTTCTTCGGTGCCAATACCGTAGACATTGTGTTGCCCTCCAAAGAAGGACGCTTTTCCACATTTGCAATGTCTGATATTTCTTCAATAAAGCTATTCATGATTTTTTTACCGACTTCCAATCGAGTGATCAGACGACCGCGAAAGCGCATATCCACTTTCACCTTCATACCATCCTCGATCCAACTGCGCGCATGACGCATTTTCGTATCAAAATCGTGTTTATCAATGACTGGTGATAAACGTAATGGCTTCACCTCGGTAACATGCTGCTTCTTCTTGGCTTCCTTCGCTTTTTTCTGCTGCTCAAAGCGATAGCGACCATAATCCAACACCTTACAAACCGGTGGAACAGCGTTGGGCGCAACACACAACAGATCCAATTCCTGATTGTATGCGATGTCCAGTGCTTCACGACGCAATTTGATCCCCAGTTTTTCACCGTTTTTATCGATGACCATCACTTCCTTGAAGCGAATCTTCTCGTTTACCAAATCGTCGTTTACATTGTTAGGAATAACTTTTTTATTGATAATAGACACCTCCTATTGCTAACACAAGAAAAGCGGGTACACAATGCACCCGCTGTCATAAACATCTCATCATAAGATCGTTTTGGCATTTACCTATATCCGAAGGACATCAGGTGAGAAGGGGTGCTTCTGCTTTCCATCACTTTTCTGCTTGTATATAATAGCATGCGTCTGTGCCTTTGTCAAACTTTTTTTGATAAAGAGGAAACAGCGCATGCCAAAGGGAGATGTCAGCAGTCTCATTCCCTATGACTTCAGCACCTTGGCACAGCGGACACACAAGCCATCTGCCGCATCGCTGTCCGTGATATTCCAGCAGCGCGGACATACCGCTCCAACGCACTTCTTTACCTGTACCCTGCAATGCTCATATTGCTTCTGTACCTCTTCGCTGAAAGACACCTTTGATACGATCAGCCATTGCGCAAATACATTTGGGAACAGCTTCTCAATCAATGCACGATCCTTCGCTTCCACCAGCAATACAACCTCTGCCTCCAAAGATTTCCCGATGATTTTCGCTGCTCTGGCTTCCTCCAAGGCCTTAAAGACATCACTGCGCAAGGCAAATAACCGCGCCATATCCGCCTTTGTTTCTTCTTCCTTCGCTACCGCAAGAAGCTTCGCAAATTCACCGAGGTGGATGCTTTCTGCCTCACCATGGAAGATATCATTGATCTCCTCTGCGGTATGAGCCAAAATCGGCGCCCACAAGCGAAGCAATACATCCACCGCATGATACAACACACTTTGCACCTGACGACGACGCAGACTATCTTTTTTCTCGATATACAAAATATCCTTGGTGTAATCCAGATAATAAGAGGAGAACTCATTGGTCATCAGATTGGTCAGCATACTTGTCACATCGGAGAAGCGATATTCCCGATATGCCTTCTGCGCCTTTTCATTCACATCATTCAGTAAGAGAATCATATACTGATCGCTTTGCGGCAAAGCATCTGTGGCGATCAGATCTTCCTTGGTAAAATCATCATTAGGGATATTCGCAAGCAGGAAGCGGAACGTATTGCGCACCTTGCGATAAATTTCGGAACACTGCTTTAAGATTTCATCGCTCATAGAGCAATCCGCCTGATAATCGACACTGGCCGCCCACAAACGCAGAATATCGGCACCGTATTTCTTGGTAATCTCTGCCGGAGCGACAGCGTTCCACTGGGATTTGGACATCTTCACGCCCTTACCATCCATGACGAAACCATGGCTCAGCACCTGCTTATAGGGAGAAGAACCATGTACCGCTGTACCGACGATCAAAGAGGAATTGAACCAGCCGCGATATTGGTCACTGCCTTCAAAGTAAAGATCGGCAGGATAAGCGAGGCCGCGCTCTTTCATCGCTCCGGTATGAGAGGAGCCGGAGTCGAACCAAACATCCATCGTATCGCTTTCCTTGCGGAAGATACCATGGGGAGAAGAAAGGTGCGTATAGCCCTCTGGCAACAGATCCTTTGCTTCGCGTTCAAACCATATATTGGCACCATATTCCTCAAACAGCTTTGCCACATGGTCAAATACCTGCTTATCCATGATCGGCGTATCATCCTCACCATAGAAGATCGGAATCGGCACACCCCATGCACGCTGACGGGAGATACACCAATCTCCGCGATCTGCGATCATATTGTGCATACGCTGCTTGCCCCATGAAGGAATCCAATCCACCCGATTGATCTCTGCCAGCAGTTTGTCTCTGATCTTATCGATGGAGGCGAACCACTGTGTAGTTGCGCGGAAGATGATCGGCTGTTTGGTGCGCCAATCATGCGGATAGGAGTGCGTGATAAATTCCAGTTTGAGCAATGCTCCCAGCTCATCCAATTTCATCGTTACCGTTTTATTGGCGTCCTCGACATACTGTCCCGCGAGCCAATCACCGCAATCCTCCATCATGCAGCCCTTTTCATCCACATTACAATAAGCACTCAGACCATATTTCATACCGACATAGAAGTCATCCGCACCAAATCCCGGTGCTGTATGGACACAGCCCGTACCGGCATCCCTTGTGACATGATCCCCCAATATGATGAGTGATTCACGATCATACAGCGGATGCTTGGTCGTGATGAACTCCAGCTCCCTTCCCTTGAAGGTTTTTAACAGCTTCTTTTCCTTTAATTCAAACTTCTCCCACAGCG
>CANPNQ010000011.1 GCA_947575425.1 uncultured Erysipelotrichaceae bacterium | reverse complement strand
TGCCGCTTTATTGGGCAAGCAAATTGATATCATCTATCATCCACATTCTGCTTATCGCATGATCAAGCAGGGGGATGCGCGGATCACCCGATTATATGAACACTTTTTTGCAGTCGAGATCGATACCGGCACATACGGTACTTATCAAACGACAATCACCTATCGAGACGTATATACGAAAAGCTGCATCATCAGCGTCCATAAAGAAAATCAGTCCGCAGACTGATTAGCGTTTCCAATGCAGATAACGAGTGGTGGAAAGGAAAGATCCCAGCAATCCCACGGTAACACCGCTCAGAATCAAAATCCCCATAATGCGGAAAACAAAGGGCTGAATCGGCTGTAATGCAAACACATTGGTAAAGATTTGCCCGCCCATCATATCATACAGATATTGGTAGCCAAAAAAAGTCACAAGACAAGGAATCAGCGAACCGATAATACCGAGCATCATCCCTTCCATCATAAAGGGAAGCTTGATAAAGGTGTTGGTCGCCCCGACATTACGCATAATGGCGATTTCATTGGCACGGGCATATATGCCCATTTTTATCGTATTCGAGATTAGGAATACGGCCAATAAGCCAAGCAATACAACGAAGATCACGATCCCTCCGCGCACCGTTGCCAGCATGGAAATCAGTTGGGAGATGCTATTTCCGCCATACATCGCATTATCGACAATATCCAAAGCGATGATCTCATCTGTGATGACATTGATTTGCTCCGGATCGTTAATACTGATAAAGAAAGCGTGATGCAGCGGATTATTCTCCCCTTCATACATCTTGAACACATCGCCCTTTTCCATGATCCAAATACGCAGCTCGTTTTCCTTGCTGGAAAACTCCGCTTCCTTCACCCCTGCAATTCCTTCTATCTCCGCTTTCGCCGATGCGATGTCCTCATCACTTAGAATATCTTCACGTAGCACTGCATGTATACGTATCTCATCTTCGATATGATCCGCAAAGCCGCTGACATTTCCGACGATCATCAGAAATGCGGATAACAGGATCAAAGTTACCGTAACAGCAGTAGATGCCGACAGCGTCATAACGAAATGGCGCACCAGATTTTTACCTGCCGATTTCACATGAAACGGAATGCTTTTAAAGAATTTCACCATGAACCTGCCTCACCGCCTTTCTTATTCGATATTATGGAGGATTTAACCAAAGAAATCCTCAGGACGCTCACGACAAGGTGCATAGCCTTTTACAGAACAACTCGTGGACGTCGTATTCCAACCAGTACCCCATGCAAAATCCGCACCGCTGTTAGCGAAACGTGACACTGCATCCTGTATTGACATATCGCCCAAATTAAATACCTCGATATGGCAATGCGCTCCGGTGCTGTTGCCTGCATTGCCGACCATGGCAATCTGCTGTCCCTGCGCTACCGCCTCGCCCGCTGAAACAAGGAAATTCTCTTGTGCCAAATGCATAAAAGTAACCGCATATGTCGTACCATTGACACTGCCTACCATATGGATCGTATTACCGCCGCCATAAGGCCAGCCTACCCAGTTACCGAGATAACCGCCATTGGTTGGCGCGGGATTATTCGCATATACGATCACTCCGCCGATCGGTGCATATACCGGCGTACCGATGCTTGCCGCAAAATCTCTTCCTAAATGCAGACCGCCGCCGGGATAATACCATGTGCCGGCAGAAAACCAGAAGCTGCCCGGTGAGATAGGCATAATCCAGCCATTGCTCACGGGGAAATCATAATTCGCCGCATCGACACGGGCGATCTTGCTGGCAATCGCATCCTGCGCATTGGCTGCGGAACGCATCTGTTCCAGTAAGTCAGCCTCATGACGGTAGTATTCTGCCTGCAATGCCTTCTGCGCCTCTTGTGCCTGTACCGCTACTGCTCGGCTCTCTTCATTCTCCCTCTTCGTCTGTTCCTGATCTTCCTTTAAACGCTCCTGCTCACTCTTCTGTTGATCGAGCTTCGCTTTATCTTCTTCCAGCGCTTTGATCTCATCCTGATCATTCTCTGTAATACGAGAGATGCCATCCACAATGCGCACCATATCCAACAGATCTTTAGCACCCATGATAAATTCGATATAGACATTTGTTCCAATAGAAACCTGTTCGCTGACCATGCGATCCTTGATCTGCTGATCACGCTTTTCAATGTCCGCCTCCGTCTGGGCGATATCCAAATCCAACTGTTCAATGACGGCCTGAATCTGAATAATTGCCGCCTCATTCTTTTTAATTTGTTCCTCTAATTGATTGATCAATTTCTGGTTCTTATTGATTTCCGCTTGAAGTGCATCAATATTGCCCTGTAAGCGATCAATCGAGGCATCAATATTCGCAATCTGATCCTGCAAATCTTTGCTCTGCGAACTCAGCCAGCTGCGATAACGATTGCACATTGCAGTCGTTTCCTCATCCTTATTGTATTGTCGACAAATCTGATCGTAATAATCGGGATCACTCGCAAAATCCTCCGCATATACCACTGAAGTAGTCCCCGGAAGAAAGCATGCTATACAAACTGCCAATAGGATCAAACCTAGTTTTCTTTTCATCGTTTCCACCTCAAATATTTTGAAACTGCCATAAAACTACCCATCATACCCACCGCCATGCCACAGACAGTCAGTATGACACATATCTGTGCCGCAAAGGGATTTACCTGCTTCAATACGAACATACTGGATAAGAACTGCCCATCTAATGTCTCATATAAATACGCATATCCAAAATAAGTCAATGCCACTGGCACCAGCGAACCGATCCATCCGATCAAGACCCCCTCGATGACGAAAGGAATGCGGATAAACCAATTAGTTGCGCCGACGTTGCGCATGATGCCAATCTCATTATTGCGGGCATAAATCGTCATTTTAATCGTATTGGAAATCAAAAACAAAGCCAATAGACTTAGCGCCGCAACGAAGATAAAACCACCGCTGCGCAGCGCCTCAAAAAAACGAATCATCACGGAAACACCATCACCGCCATATTCCGCTTTGGTAATTCCATCCATTTCATTCAATGCAGCGCTTACCGCTTCAATATCCTCCGGCGTATTGGTTTCAATGATAAAAATGTTACGCATCGGATTGGCTTCGCCTTCCTCATACATACCAAAAATCTCATTGTTCTCTTCCTTTAGTTTTGCAAGCTCCTGATCCTTATCGGAAAATGTCACCGTCTTGACTCCTGCGATCAGCTCCACTTGAGCCTGTAATTCAGCAATAGCCGCTTCGTCCAATACCGCGTCAATCGAAACATGAATGCGAAAGTCGGATTCTATGTTCTTTGTAAAATTGCTGATGTTTCCCGTCAGCAGCATAAACAAAGCGATCAGCACCAGCGTCATACTCACTGCCGATATGGCAGAAAAAGCAGTCGAGCTATGCCGCACCAACCCTTGACCAGCCGATTTGATATGAAATGGCAGATTGCGGAAAAAACTAATCATGGCGGATATACCCGCCTTTCTGGATATCAGCCACGATATAACCTTCCTCCAGCGCAATGGTCCGCTTCTTATTCATATCTACCAAATTGGCATCATGGGTCACCATTAGAATCGTCGTATTTTCTTCCATATTGATTTTTTCCAATAGGTCCATAATCTCCTGACTCTTTTCCGGGTCCAGATTACCTGTCGGCTCATCCGCAATCAATACCCGCGGACTATTCGCAATCGCACGACCGATTGTCGCACGCTGCTGCTGACCGCCGGATAATTCACGAGGGAATGATTTTGCCTTATCCTCCAGCGAAACCAGCTCGAGTACTTCACGCACTCTGCGGCGGATCGATACCTTATCTAACCCGATGACTTGCAAAGCAAAAGCGATATTTTCAAATATCGTCAATTCCGGCAACAGACGGTAGTCCTGAAAAATGACACCGATATTCCGTCGATAAAGCGGTACACGGGAATGACGCAGACGTCCGACATCCGTTCCGGCAACAACCACACGACCGCTGCTGGGCACCAATTCCCCATCCAGTAATTTAATCAAAGTTGATTTTCCGCTCCCTGTGGGACCGATGATATAAACAAACTCGCCTTCTTCAATATATAAATTAACATCACGCAATGCATGAACACCGTTTTTAAATGACTTCGATACATTCTCCAATAATATCACACACACCCCTCCTTGCTAGTAACTATTATAACATATTACATTGTAAAAGTTTATGGTAAATCTCAGGTAATTTTACCCAAATTTTCATCATTTGTCTATCCCTGAACGCAAATTACTCTAATAATTGCAGGCAAATTTTTTACTGTAAGAGAATCTTGCGTATAGCAGCATGCCCGCTTATGCGCCTATATGCCCGCTTTCCTTATTTTGAGAGGTGCAAAATATGGATGTGAGCCGAATATCGATATTCACAGAAATCCTTACGGTATTTTTTTATCCATCACATCCTTACACGCTATGAAATCCCTTTTCATACAATGCCAAAAGGACAGCATCACTGCTGTCCTTTCTCCTTTTTTCGATTGGAAAACTCTGTGATCAAAGCCTGCTCTCAAGCCTTCTTTCGCTTTTTCGTCATATAGCCAAGCATTCCCATCGTGCATAGGATCACAAGCCATCCGCCGCTCGCCTGCGAAGCTGTTCCCGTATCTGTGATCGGATTACCACCCTTTTCCGTCACGATTGCATAATAGGAATTGTGATTGGTGCGGAAAGAAATATAACCGTTTTCTACGGTAGAAGCGATCTCACTCACCGTTCCATCATCAGCGATATAAAGTACCTTCAGCTGCTTATCCAGCCATTCTTCCACCAGTTTCACGCGGATCGTAACATATCCCTCGTGATGATAAACACTTCCGCTTCGCAATAAATAGATATCAAAGATTTGCTCAAAGTTGTATTTCTGTATGATCCGCGGATCTTTGATAGAAGCGATCAATGCATCAAACGCATCACCAGATAAGGGATCTACAACGAGCTTCGTATCTGCCGGGAATGTTCCCACGATCGTTACTTCCGTATTCTTGTCTTCAATGGAGCCGATCGAATGCGGCGATAACGCTTTAATTGCTGCCAATAGCGCTTCATAAGCAGCATTGACCTCCTCTGCAGTAGCATTTTCATCGTTTAATACAGCCTCTCCCTGCTGTATCTGCGCCTGCAACAGCTGATAACTGTCACTTGTATAGTCGCTTTCCTTCAGTGTATTCGCCAATTTCAGTGTGCGCTTTAATTTTGCACGTGCATTTTCCAACGCTTCATCACGAATGATGGTAACCGTGATTGTCTTTTCACTCACATTGCCATCGCTGTCAGTCACACGATAGGTGACAATACCGCTGCCTTCCTTACTGGTATCTACTGTATTTTTTATGATGTTAGATTCATCCAATACAATTTCGCCATCCTCTGCATCCACAGCGCTGACATAATCTAACGGGTTAAAATGCTTTCCAGGCGTCAATGTAATATCACTGGCATTGATCGTCGGTGCATAATTGGAAGTCACATGAATCACAACATCATCGCGGAAACCGCCATCCACAGTTGTGATATGAACAATCGCGGTACCGCGCTTGATCGCATGAACGATGCCATTGTCATCTACAGAAACGATATCCGGATGCTCATTGACAAATGAAATATTAGGATTGGTCGCATCTGATGGGACGATGATATAGGACAAAGGCGCTTCCTCCTCTGCATTCATACTCATTTCTCCACCTTGAATGCCACTTACCGGAATAATCACAGCCTTGTATGCTATCATTGCATCATTGACCGCAGTTAAAACTGCTTTCAGCTCATCTGCTTCAAAATTAGGATTCTTATCCACCAATTCTTCGGCATTCTTAACCGCATTCTGCAACGCGCTATATTCATTCAATGCACTTGGATAGAGATTTAACAGTCGCTTTGCTTCAGTGATGATCGTATCATAATTCAGTTTTTCATAAATTTCAAATTCAACGATTCCATAACCGCCGCCGGTTTGAGAGCGCTTGATTCCTTGGAACTTCACAAACTTTGCACTGACCGTCTCAAAATCAAAACCATACTTCTGATTCTTACCGGCTGTCTCGTGATAGGTTTCTTTCCAATCGATGCCATCATCAGAGATGAGAATCTTGTATTCCTTTCCGTATACCGTTGGCGAGAACCATGTAATATCGATATGATTGAAGGTAATCGCCTGTGGGAATTCTACCATCCACCACTGCGCTTCGCATTCTTCTTCGCTCAGTGGCGCACGGTAATTGCTTGCCCAGCGTGTATCAAAAGAACCATCAATGGCGCCTTGCGGAGAAACCCCAGCCGCTTGCACACTGCTGGAGGCAGATGCCTGAGCGCCGGCAGTCAGCGCCAGATTCTCACTGCTTACGATCAGATTTGCCTTTACTACAATATGACAAACTGCTTCCAGTTGCGGATTCAATGCACTTGTCACTACGATATCCGTTTCACCGACGCCCACTGCTTCCAGCGTGCCATCATTTCCCACGCGAACTACATTGGTATTATTGGACTTGTAGCGCAACTGCGCATCGCTCACCTCAGTGGGTGAAACTGTCATCTTTAATGCTGCACTATCGCCTTTTTTCATTTCCATGGAGGTTTGATCCAAGGTGATCGTTTTCGGTTTCACTACGACTGTCACAACAACGCTGTCGGATAAGCCGCTGTCCTTGCTGGTTACGGTAATGGTCGCTGTTCCGCTGCTCACACCACTTACCACACCATGCTCATCCACCCTCGCTACACTGCGATTGCTGCTACTCCATTCGACCTCTTTGCGATAGGCATTGATCGGAGTAAACGTAACGCCCAGTGTCTTACTTTCCCCTTTATCGATTGCTTCCTTCATCGGATCATCAATCTGTAGTCCGATGACATGCAATACAGCCTTATCATATTCCCTGCACGCTTGCTCCAATGCATTTACCGCATTGCGCAATTCCTCCTCTGTATAATTTGCGCCGTTCGCCATGAAATTCTTGGCGTTTTGAAGCTGTGCCTGTACATTATTCTTCAATGTTTCATATTGCGTCGGCGTCGCAAACGCACTTGCTTCCGGATAATCCTTTAATAGCTGCTCTGCCTTCGTAGCACTTTTTGTCAGATCCAAGCTGTTATACACTTCAAATTCCCAGATGGATAAGCCACCTGCGCCTGTACCATCAGGTAGGCGAGGACGTGATCCAAGATTGGATTTCATACGAATATAGCGGGCGCTCACCTCATCAAAGGTGATGACATCTGTTCTTCCGCCATTCTTTTTTGCTTCATCTGCCGATGTTGTATCTTTCTTTTTAGCTATGGTGTTCCATGAATCGTCGTTACTGATGTCATTTGTAATTTGAATATCATAATCATTGGAGAGCGCTGCTTCCCAAAGTATTCTAACCTGATTGAAATTCATTTCCTCACCCAGATCTACTGCCAACCATCCTACATCAGCTTCATCCGTAGTTAGAGGTGCCTTTCCTTCAGCTGCTCGCTCATAATTGCTTGCCCAGCGGGTACTTGCATCGCCATCCACCGCAAACTTCGCCAAGCGCTGCTGCGTTGCAGAATTCTGCACCACTGAGCTTGCCTGCGCATCTTTATTCAATGCCAAGTTCGCTGAGGTAGTCTCAAAGGTCGTTCCGATCTCTACGATCCTTGGCTGTCCGTCTTTATTAGCGAGATTCACACGAACTGTCATTGAATCATTGCTCGTTGAAACCACCTGCGCATCACCTTCGCTAATTCCTACATGCGTCAAATCCACAAACCCCTTGATCGTCACATCTATAGAAGCTTGACTTCTTGTCGGATCGCTGAGCGCCATCTGATATCCTGCATCGCTTTGTTTGAGTATGATGCTTGCAGGGGCGCTTACTGTAATCACATCATCACTGCTCTTGCCCTGCGTAAAGAAATTGTATGCTGATTGTCCGCTTTCTTTCTCTTTCACTGCCTGCACCGTGCTGTTATTATCCAGAATTTCAATTGTGGGATCTGCTAAATAAGCACTGATCTGCGCTTGAGTGACATTGGGCATCGTGATCCATGCATACGTTTCATTGCTTGGCATCTGTCCATGCTCCACGCTCATGGAAATAAAATCGTTGGAAACCGGCGTGCTGTCGGTGAACTTTGCCAATTTGTTGACATCACTCCATGTCGCATTTCTTGTCTCACGCTTTACATACAGATCCATATCTTCAAGAAATACATATCCGATCCCACTATTCGCTGTCTTTCCGCTCAAATAGGCCCATTGAGGGTTCGATATTGTATCAGAGCCATTGGCAGAAACAACGTTTGTTCCATCCACACTCAGCTGCATGGACGCAGACGCCTTACGGTTTTCCACAATGGATTCCACACTGTCCACATTGACATCATAACCAAGATTATTGATACCGCTGCCAAGATAGACAATCTTATCTCCAAATACAAAATATGATTTCTTTGCGGTAATTCCTGATTTTACACCAGTATCGGTTTCTGAACCAAACCCGCCACTCAAGGTAGTCAATTTCTTATCTCCGGTTAATTCAAATCCGCTAACACCGTTGACTCCATCCAGTGTCGTACCGCCGGACCAGCGGGATTGACCGGCAGTTAAGAAACCTAACTGCTGATGTGCGGTAGTCACACCTGCCAAGCGCATCTGATCAACAGTTGCATGATAATCTTCATTATACTGATTGATATCATCATTGTAGATTTGGGTATAGCCCTGTCCCTGATATCTTCCCAATAAATTCTCCGAGTTTCCCTGTTCCGTACACATTCTTGCCGAGTTAGCTGCCAGCGTAAATGTAAAGTTTTCTCGATGCGTCACGATGCGATCCATAAAGGAATAAACAGAGAAAGAGTTTCGACTCATTGCAGGATACGCATCATGATTGACAAGATTTTTCACCCGCATATAATCGGCATACGCCAACAGGGAGAAATCCTCACTCTGCGACTGTTTAAATTTGCTTGTAGCAATCCCTTTTAATTGCTGGTAAATGGCTTCTCTGGTACTTGCTGTCGCTGCTGCATCGGCATACTGCAAAAGGATTCCCATCGTCTGCATTCCCATGGTATCGCCTTGTTGAGATTTTCGCGATACCGCTCTTCCGCGCACACTGTCCACCATATTTCCGCCATGGGATAAAAACGGAATATAATGATGTAACAATGTATTCTCATAAAATGTAATATCTTCACGATCGATCGCATAATCACTGAAACTCAGCATAATAATGCAATTCGTCAATTCATCCAGCAATACATAACCATAGGAACCATTATAGGGAATGTTTCCATGCTGAATAAAGCTACCATCGGGATAATAACCGTCGCCGCTGTTGGAATAGCCAAATAAAGGACTCATGCTCTTCTGTGCATGGGATAGACGTTCCTCATTGCCATCCAAAGCCGCCCGCTTAATTACGATTGCTACCTTATCACATAAATTCGCACCGGTTTCTTTCAATGTGCTATTCAGACGATAGTCTGCTTTAGGAACAAAGCGATCCACGGTCTTGGTAATATCTGTAATCGTTGCACTATCCAAATCATCATACATCAAAATTGCGACATCAACCATGGATTTCGGCGCACCGATCTCCCAATCCCACCAGTTGGAACTATCCTTTGACGTATTGGGGCCGTATTTTTTATCTAGGATAAAACGCATTGCTGCCTTCACCTTAGCAACAGCTTCCTTATTTTGATATAGGGAAGATGTCGGTTCCCATATCTGAATGCTGATTAAGCGCAGGCGATCCAAGCTTTCCGTCGCCTTCGCACCGGTTGCCGCATTATTATATGCTGCATCATTCCACAAATGCTCACTTGCGGAAGGATCCAGCATCGTTTCCAAATAATGCTTTGCCTTATCATCCAACTGCTTCACGCAGGCCGCAAGATCAGCGTCATTTTCCAATCCGCGCATATCACCGATCAATTCTGATTTCCAATACGCACGGATCGCCTGATATGCATTGGTCTGCGAGCGCTGTTCATACACCTCAGCATCCGCATTATCGTACGCATGAACCCTCGGCATGGAATCCAACCATGATCCACAAGCAAATAACGCACTCAAACATATCAAAAACTGTCTCTTTCCTATCATGCTTTCATCCTCTCTTTCCTTTGTCGTTTGTTTCCTATTCTTCAACTTTCAAATGATGGACGAGCCATCGCTCAAAAGCACTTGATCAGTATTCTAGCAACATTCAATCCTTTTTCAATTCTCCTGTCAGCATACTTGTATTGACCAAGCGATCCTTGAACATACCGTTGTCCTTTTGTGCCATTCCCAAATACAGCAGATCTACGATCACCAATGCGGATAAACGGGAACTGATCGCGCCAATTCTCGTCAACTGCTCGGAGTTGGGAATGACCAGTTTCAAATCAGCCAAATCACTGAGTTTAGAAGGTGCGTTTCTAGTGACAGCAATCACCTTGGCCTTGCGCTGCTTGGCAATCTTGCAGGGATAAATGATCTCCTTTGACAAGCCGCTGTAAGAAAAGGCGATCACCGTATCTCGCTCTGTGATATAGTGCAGAAACTCCACCCCCATGTGAGAATCAAATTCATAATGCGCACGTATATGCACACGCTTCAGCTTATGATACATATCATAGGCCGGCAGCATCGAAGCACCAATTCCCAAAAGATAAATATTTTCACTCTCACATAAGCGATCAATGGCTTGACTTAAGCTATCCTTATCCAACAACGCAAACAAATCATGATTGGCAGTATCGTAAAGCAGCTCCACCTTATCGCATAGCATACCCACATCATCTTCCCGGTTGATGATTGTATCCATGGTATAGTTTTTTTCATACATGGAAAGATCCTTTGCCAATCCGATCTTGAATTCATCCAATCCTTTATACCCCAATGACTTCGCAAAGCGAATGATAGAGGCAGATGAAGTTTGATAACATTCTCCTGCTTCCAAGGCCGTCATATCCAAAAAGTGATTCACATCTGCCAATATATGATCGGCGATCTTCTTATTTGTTTTGGATAATTCTTCATAACGCTCATTGATGATCGTTTTTACACTCATCGTCATTCCTCTTTTCCTTGAACGATGAAACACGCCTTCCTTTTGAAGCGCTTTCACAGATATATCATATCAGAAATGAAACAATATTTCAATAAATATTTTATTTAAAATATTTTTGTATTTATATTTCATATAAACTCATAGATTCATTTGTCCATATACCATGGATGATCCTTGTCTTAATCCGATGAAATTCCATAAAAAAACAGGCGCAATGATCTAAGTAATGAGATAGTGAGTATCCCATCAGTCATCCGCCTGTTCACTGCCTTTTGATCTGCATTCTAAGTTCTTATGATCGCTTCCGTTTTCTGCCGGTATGCTTTTGCGGCCATAAAAGCATTGCCCCGACAACCACAAACCCCAGCGGCCAATCATGCACAATCAAATAATTGATCCCCATGATTATCGTATCAAAATCAAAGCTCGGCCGAATCAATAAAATCAATCCACTGATGATTAGTACAATTCCGACATGTTTGCGCATCGCCTTCACTTCCTTTGCCATAGTATAGCGCAAAAAAAGAGAAAATCGTGTCAAAAAAAGATGTGCATAACGCACATCCTATAAATCTACTTTTTCTAAATCACAATAATTGATCTCTGTTGGAGTTTCTCTACCAAACAGAATGGTTAGTACAACTGCTATCTGCGCTTCCGGTTTCAATTCCTCTACCGTACCCTCGACACCGGAGAAAGCACCATTTAAGATTTTCACTCGATCGCCGATCTCGAAATTCACATTCACACGACGCTCGCTCATACCAAGACGACGCAAAATGGATTCCATCTCATCCTCCGCAACGGGAAACGGTTTCGCACCGCCGCCGCTGGATCCGATAAATCCGGTAACGCCCGGTGTATTACGAACGATATACCACGCTTCATCTGTCATGATCATTTCCACAAATACATAACCGGAAAACAGGTTTTTCACCTTTTCGACTTCTTTCCCGTTTTTGTATTCAATCTCTTTTTCCTCTGCCACAATGACACGAAACAGGTAATCCTGCAAGCCCATCGTTTCCATAC
>CANPNQ010000010.1 GCA_947575425.1 uncultured Erysipelotrichaceae bacterium | reverse complement strand
CAGAGCGAATATGACGAACTTAACGCCAAGTACAAAGTAGTATCAGAGGAAAACAGCGACTTGCAGATAAAGGTGTTTAAGCGAGACCTGCAAATATTCAAACTGCAGGCCGAGATAGTCAATCTTGAGGATCAAATACCCAAATGAAGGTCACTGGGGGAGTTTAAGATCACCGCATATGGTATCGATTGTGCCGGATGTACAGGGCGTACCTATTCAGGCACAGAACCACAGATAGGCAGAACGATAGCGGTTGATCCTGATGTGATCCCTTTAGGCAGCACAATCATGATTGACGGCAAAGAATATATCGCCGAGGACACAGGAGTGATCGGCAACGTGATCGATCTGTATGTGGGTACGGAAGCGGAATCAGAAATATTTGGGGTGAGGGAAATGGAAGTATACATATTGGAGGAAAAAGAAGAATGAACGTGCCAGCAATAAAAGTATGGAAAATGGATTACAGTTTCATCATCAAGAATTATCTCAATCCCAGTTTGTGGGAAAAGGTGTGGACGTTATTTGAGTTTAAAGACTATGTTGTAACGATTCAAATATTCTCAATCAACTGTGTTGACTGTCAGATATGCTTTTTGATTAAACTGAAAAACCGCACAGATATATCATTGTTTTGTAGTAAAACCGATACGATATATTATTCGCTAAAAAACAGTACCGTAGATTTTCTGATTAAAAGAATCAACGGAACAATATACAGATTGATAACAGCATATGAAAAATATGAAGTTTTTGAAAGATTGGATATATATACTGAGGCGGTAAGGCAAGGCGAATATGAAAGAGAGCGCTTAACAAAAATAGCCTCTGAATTCTTGGATGATGAAGGTGTGACTAACGAAGAAATACGAAATGTGTATATCGAAAACTATGTATGTGAGAATGAAAAAAACGATGAATACATCAGGAATCTTCGAGAGGTGTACCAGCATCATTTAATCACAGATTTGTACTTAACATTTTTGGAATCCATCAATGATACAGATAAGTATCAAGAAGTATTGGACGATCTTGGAGAAGATGAAATTGAGAATGTTATGGCAGAAATCAAGAAGTACAAAAAGCATATAGAAACAGATGAATATGCGGAAGAAATGCGGGATCTATTAGATGAAATCTAAATTTGTCAGAGTAATGCCGGATCATCTTGACCGGCGCAGTCCTGATTATGACCCCGAAGGTAAGTATTGCACCGAGGACGAGTTGGAGGACATGCGAGCAGATGAAGCCGATAGGCAATGGAGAGAAGAAAGAGAGGATGAAGCAGAATGAGTAAGGTAATTTGTATTATGGGTGAAAGCGGAAGTGGCAAGACAACATCTATGCGCAACCTTCCGCCAAAGGAAACCTATTATATTGACTGCGACAAGAAAGGATTGTCATGGAAAGGGTGGCGGAAAGAGTTTAATAATGAAAATAAGAATTACATTCAAAGCGATGATGCCAATTATATCATGCAAATCATTACCGGGATAAGTGAAAAAAGACCCAACATTCATTACATAATCATTGATACAATCAACGGTATTATGGTTGGCGATGAGATGCGCAGAGCCAAGGAGAAGGGCTATGACAAGTGGATAGACCTTGCACAATGCATATGGGATCTTGTGGATGTAGCACCAAGGCTAAGGGATGATCTTACTATCATATTCACCGCTCATACGCAAACAGAACGCGATGATACCGGTTATATGTTTACCCGGATTAAAACATCCGGCAAGAAGATCGATAAGATTTGTCTTGAATCAAAGTTTACAACGGTATTGCTTTCAAAAGCAGTTGGCGGTAGATATGTATTTGAAACAAAAGCCAAAAACAGTACGGCCAAAAGCCCTATGGGAGCGTTTGATGCTGAGGAAATTGATAACGATATCATGGCAGTAATTAAAGCCTTGGAGGAATACTGATATGAGATCGCTGTATGAAATCAATCAAGCCTACCTTGATTTGTTTAACAAGGTGGATCCTGAAACCGGAGAAGTATTATTCAGCGATGAGGATATTGACAGCATTGCGGATGAATTTGAACAGAAAGCCGATAATATCGCTTGTTTGATCAAAGATAAAGAGGCGACAATAAAAGCCCGCAAAAGTGAAATAGAAGGGTTGAAAGAACGAAATGAAAGAGAACAGAAACAGATTGATCGTCTTAAAAGGTATCTGCTTCAATCCTTACAATTACGAAACACCAAGAAACTGGAAACAGTACGAAATGTTATCGGGGTGCGTAACAGTGTGTCGGTTCGGATCGAAGATGATGCAAATATTCCAGAGGAATATATCAGAACCAAAGTAACAAGAGAGCCAAATAAGGCGGAAATGAGCAAAGCATTAAAAGAGGGAATTAAAATTCCGGGATGCAGCTTAATGGAAAAGAAATCATTAACAATCAAATAAGGAGGAAAACAAGATGCAACCAATTAACGGATGGGATAATATAGAAGAAGCGGGCAGCTTTGAGAAGATTGAACTAGGCGGTCATATCTGTGTGATCGTGGATGCAAGAATTGAACCAACACGATCAGGGAATGAAATGCTGGTAATATCTTATGATTTTGCTGTGAATGATAAACAGCCGGGATATTTCAGAAATCTGTTGGATCAGGATAGGAAACGCAATCCACAAGCAAAGTGGCGAGAATCAGGCAGAATACGCCAAGGGTTTGGAACAGAGCAATCCAATCCATTCTTCAAGAGATTGATCAACCGCATTGTAGAAAGCAATCCGGGATATCAATGGGATTGGAACGAGTACGGATTGAAGGGGAAGATGTTTGGCGGCGTGTTCGGACACGAGGAATACGAAAACGATAAGGGCGAGATTAAGCAGGCAATCAAATGTATGAGCGTTCAGAATTTGGAAGGGATATTTGAGGCGGCTATTCCGGAAGATAAGCCATTATCCAAAAAAGAACCGAAAGCGACTGCCACGAGCGCAACACAAGGAAATACTTATCTATCTATTGACGACGATGACCTTCCTTTCTAGCAACGCATGAAGCGGTTCAGTTTGTTAACCGATGATATGAAAACGTGCTATGTTAGCGGGGTTACGTATGATATACACATACATGAAGTATTTTATGGAACGGCAAACAGAAAGAAATCTATAAAATACGGATGTTGTGTACCGCTCACAGCGCGTTTGCATAATGCGAGCAATAAAGGCGTGCATTTTAACAAAGAACTCGATATGCGTTTAAAAAGAGAAATGCAAAAGGCTTTTGAAGAAAAGTATTCACATGAAAAGTTCATGGAAGTTTTCCATAAGAACTACTTGGAGGATGACGATGATAACGGATGAATTAGACAGCAAGCTGCAACATCTTGAAGTCTCAGTGAAGAAACTAAGGAAACACGGCTCTGATCTAGCCGAAGCAGAAAAGGCATATAAGATTGAACTCGCTAAAGAAGCCTTGAGATTAGAAGAACAAGGAGTAAAGGCGACAATGATTGCTTTGCGTATTTATGGTGAAGGCAAAGTCCCTGATTTGCGACTTAAAAGAGACATTGCAAAAACCATTTATCAGGCAAACATAGAAGCAATCAATGCCTTAAAGTTGGAAATCCGTGTCATTGAGAATCAGATCGAGCGAGAATGGGGACAGGCGAATCGCACATGATGATTAACTATCCCGACGGATATAAACCTATCTCAAAACAAACAACGCTCAGAGGCGCTAAAAAGAGCAAATACAGGGCAGTAAAGACGGAGATAGATGGCATCGTGTTTGACAGCAAACATGAAGCCGCACGATATCAAGAATTGCGGTTACTAGAGCGAGCGGGAGAGATCAACAATCTCCGCTTGCAAGTACCGTATATCCTGATTGATAAAAGCAAGTATGGCAGAGCGATCAAGTATGTTGCAGACTTTGTGTATGAGCGCAATGGCTTGGTTGTTGTAGAAGATGCCAAAGGCGTGAGAACGCCAGTATACCGGCTGAAAAAGCGGATGATGGCAGAGAAATATGGAATAGAGATAAAGGAGACATGAAGAATGGCAGAAAGGCGAATGTTTGCTAAAAAGATCATGGAAAGCGACACCTTTCTTGATATGCCATATTCTGCGCAGTGCTTATATATCTATCTGAATATGAACGCTGATGATGACGGATTCCTAAACAATCCTAGAAAGATCCAACGGATGCTCGGATGTAGCGACAATGATATGAAATCTTTAATAGACAGCGATTTTATCATTGCGTTTGACAGCGGGATCGTCGTGATTAAGCATTGGCTGATCCATAACCTGATCCGGAAGGATCGATACACAAAAACGGATTATGTGGAAGAAATGAAGATGCTAAAAGTCGAGGAAAATAAGGCATATTCACTTATCAACGAGACCATGGCAACCACTTGGCAACCAAATGACAACCAAGTGACAACCAATGGTATCCGTAGGTTAGGTAAGGATAGGTTAGGTAAGGATAATATAAATACTTTTGCGCAGAGCGATTTGGAAAATCCCTCCACGCCGGAGGAAGAACCAGTTATAACGCTGACTTTACAAGACAATAGCGAGTATGCGGTGGTAGAAAACCAGCTAAAGGAATGGCAAGAGTTATACCCAAGCATAGATGTCATGCAAGAGTTGAGAAAAATGAAAGGCTGGCTTAATGCGAATCCAACAAAGAGGAAAACCAAGAGAGGTATCAAAAAGTTTATTAACAGTTGGCTTGCTAGAGCATTTGACAGAGCGCCTAAAGGGACAAAGAAAGAGCTTCCGAAGTGGTTCAACGATCAAGATATTGTACAGATGGGTGATGAAACTGTCGACGATGACGAGCTGATGAAGCAGCTTCGAGCGTTGAGAGGAGAGAAGAAAGCATGAAGTATGAAGAATTAACTGCCTATATCAAAAACGAGATGCGCAAGCAAAAAATCGCAAAAACGTATATGGCAATGGATCTAGGAATGGACATAAGAACACTAAATAAATACTTATACAACGATCGCCATATACCGGTGATTAAATTGTTAGAGTTATTGGATTATTTGTACAAGGATATTGTTATTGTGGAGAAAGGATGAGCGAGGAATGAAGGTGTTACATCAAAGCATTACAGATCATTATGCACTGTATCATGGCGATTCATGCGAAGTAATGCAGGGATTAAAGGATAATTCGATGGGGTATTCAATTTTTAGTCCTCCGTTTGAAGCCTTATACACGTATAGTGATAGTCCTAGAGATTTAGGAAATTGTCGTAGTACAGAGGAATTTTATCAGCAATTTACATTCATTGTAAAAGAGCTGTATCGCATCATAATGCCGGGGAGATTGGTAAGTATTCACTGTATGGACCTGCCGACATCTAAAAACCATGATGGATTTATCGGTTTAAGGGATTTCCCCGGAATACTGATAAAGCTATTCCAAGAATGTGGATTCATTTACCATAGCAGGGTGACAATATGGAAAGATCCAGTTGTGGCAATGCAAAGAACGAAGGCATTAGGATTGCTACATAAGCAGATTAAGAAAGACAGTGCAATGTGCAGACAGGGCATAGCAGATTATATTATCACGATGCGAAAACCCGGTGACAATCCTAGTCCGATCACACACACCAACGAGACTTTCCCGGTAGAGCTGTGGCAGAGGTACGCATCACCTGTATGGATGGACATAAATCAAAGTAATACACTCAATCGTACATCGTCACGTGATGAGAAGGATGAAAAACATATTTGTCCTTTACAACTTGATGTGATAGAGAGATGTGTTGAATTATGGACATCAAAAGGAGATACAGTATTTACGCCGTTTCTTGGAATTGGCAGCGAAGCGTATCAAGCATTGAAAAACTGCGAATTGGCAATAACAAGTAAAGAGCAGATTGATCTTTTTGAGGGATTATTATGACATACGAGGAATTTTTGAAATCAAAGGAGTATCAAATACAGTCAACGGGATTTGAGGCAGATCAGTTAAACGAGAATCTATTTGATTATCAGTATGACATCGTTAAGTGGGCCTTGAGAATTGGTAAGGCTGCGTTGTTTGAGGATACAGGCTTAGGCAAAACGATTCAGCAGCTTTCATGGGCGGATGCAGTCGCAAAACACACAGGCGGAAGCGTGCTTATTTTAGCACCGCTGGCAGTATCAAAACAGACAGCGCAGGAAGCGGATAAGTTTGGCATTATATGCAATCTCGCAGAAAGTCAGGCAGATATCAATAAAGGTATCAACATCACCAATTATGAGAAGATACATAAATTTGATACAGATTGCTTTGATGGCGTTGTGCTGGATGAAAGCAGTATCTTGAAATCATATTCCGGTAAGACAACAAAAGAGTTGCAAGAGCGCTTTGCATATACGCCTTATAAGCTATGCTGTACAGCGACGCCAAGCCCCAATGATTATACAGAGATTGGAACGACTGCTGAATTTTTAGGAGTAATGCCAAGGGCTGAAATGCTATCAACATTTTTCATCAATGACTGTATCAAAAAAAATGGTAAAAATGAGCGTATTGGATGGCGATTGAAAAGGCATGCAGAAAAAGAGTTCTTTCAATGGATGTCAACATGGGCGATGATGATTAAGACACCATCGGATCTAGGCTATGATGGAAGCAAATTCATATTGCCTAGGTTAAACATCGTAACGGAGATCATCGAAAGTGAGGCAGAAACAGGCAGTTTATTTGTGGAATATGCCGATACCTTATCAGAACGCAGAGAGGCAAGGAAGCAAAGCCTTAATGAAAGAGTGAGCAAAGCTGCACAGATAGCATCAACAAGCGACCAATGCCTGATATGGTGCGATTTCAACGATGAATCAGCTGCGTTAAAAAAAGCAATTCAAGGATCTGTTGAGGTGAAAGGCAGTGATACGCCGGAACATAAAGAAAAGGCGATGATCGGTTTTGGGAAAAATGAAGTGAAGTATCTTGTTTCAAAACCATCAATATGTGGATTTGGGATGAACTGGCAGAATTGCCACGACATGATATTTTGTGGGTTATCAGACAGTTATGAACAGTTTTATCAAGCAATCCGGCGTTGTTATCGCTTTGGGCAAAAGCAAGAGGTCAATGTTCATATTATCATTTCTGAAAAGGAAATGAATGTGTTAAACAACATAAATCGAAAACAGGCAGACCATGAGCGCATGAGCAAAGAGATGGTAAAGATCATGAGCGAGAATGCGATAGCAGAATTGCATCATTACGAGCGAAAGCAGACAAATTACTTGCCCGATCAAGATATGCAGGTACCAGCATGGCTCCCGTTTTGAGGAGAGGGATTATGGCCCAAACGAGTATATTTGATTGCTTGTATCCAGCATATCGCATATCAAAGCCTATCCGCTTGATAGAACTGTTTGCAGGTGTAGGAACACAGGCGATTGCGCTACGTGATCTTGGGGCAAATTTTGAACATCACAGGGCGGTAGAAATAGATAAGCCTGCGATGAAATCGTATAACGTGATCCATGGTACATCATTTGAGCCGAGTGATATAACCACGATACACAGCGATGATCTTGCCATTTTTGATAAGAAACAATACGAATACATTATGACTTATAGCTTTCCTTGCCAAGATTTATCAAAAGCTGGTAAGCAAGCAGGAATGTCGAAGGATAGTGGTACAAGAAGTGGCTTACTTTGGGAAGTAGAAAGAATTTTGAAAGAATTACATGAAACAGAATCATTGCCACAAGTACTGTTGATGGAGAACGTACCCGATGTAATTGGAACTAAGAACATAAAAGACTTTAATGAATGGTATTCCTTCTTGGAAAGTATCGGGTATCAGTCATATTACAAGCTGTTAAATGCCAAGGATTATGGTGTACCGCAATCAAGAAATAGATGCTTCATGATAAGCATTCTCGGTGATTATAGTTACACATTTCCTGAGCCTATACCTTTAGAAAAGAAACTGCGTGATGTGTTGGAATCGGAGGTTGATGTAAAGTATTACATCAATGATGAAGTTGCACAGAAATTTGCAAACAAAGGTGATATCAGCAAAACAATTCGACAGCCAATGATTTTGCAAAACGGTCATGGATTTAATAAAGGCGGAGCAAAAGAGATATGCCCTACAATAACGACAGGAGCATTCCGTGAGAATAACTTTGTGGTAGAGCAAATGGTGATCGGGTCAACACAAGCAAACGCATACAAGGGTTCATTGGACGGCTGTTGCCCCACGCTGACACAGGCTATGGGAGCAGGTGGAGGACAAATACCAATGGTGACTGTGCCAGTGTGTCTTAATTCAAAGGTAGATGGCAAACAACTATCATTGCAGGATCGTATCTATGATACGAGCGCTATATCAACAGCCATAACGACATCGTTTATGCCGAGCATATATGATCAGCGCATCCGCAAACTCACACCGCTTGAATGCTGGAGACTGATGGATTACACAGATGAAGATTTCCACAAGGCAAAGGCGGTAACTTCAAACACGCAGCTTTACAAACAAGCAGGTAATGGCATTGTCAAGCAGGTGCTTATGGCGATATTCGAGGAGATGATACGATGAATCAAAAGTGTAGGTATTGCGCTAATTGTATTGTTGGCGATGCAGTGTATTGCGAAGCAAAAGGCAGGACAATGAGCGAGCAATCAGCGAAAAGAGCGAACAAATGTAAATCGTTTGAGTTTAATCGCATGGATGCGTTTGGCGATAAGGATTATCAAGAGCCAAAGCCAAAGCAAAGTCGCAAGGATGAATGTGAACAGATAGCATTGAATGTGTGAAAGGAGAAAACAATGAAGATACATGAAAAGAAGATCAATCCGCAATGGTTTGAATTGCGGATCAAAGGACTGAAAGACTGGGAAATTCGGATAAATGACTGCGATTATCAGGAAGGTGATTATATGATCCTTAGCGAGTATGATAATTATTATACAGGGCGATATATGATTGTAATGATAACCAATGTCGCTAAGAATGTGCCACACCTGCCAGCTGATGTGGTTGTGTTGTCTACAAGAGATACAGTTCCAGTGGAGCGAGAAAGAATACTTGAAGAAATGGCAAGGAGGGAAATATAAATGATCAACAATGTAGTATTGACAGGGATGATCGTTGAATTGCCTAAAACGAGAGAAAAGCAGAAGGATGGTATCACTTATGAGATCGTTGCCGAGCATGTTTCATTTATGAGGATTTAGGAGGACAGAAAAATGATCAATCGTGTGATGGAAATTGGGAGAATCACAAAAGACCCTGTATTGAGAAAAACGCAAAATGGTACATCTGTTGTATCGTTCGTCTTAGCAGTAAACAGGAAAGTTAAGAAAGAAGGGCAGCCTGATGCGGATTTTATCAACTGTCAAGCATGGGGAAAGACAGCAGAGGCAATTTGCACATATGTTTCCAAAGGTCATATGCTCGGGCTTGAGGGCAGAATCCAAACCCGTAACTATGATGACAGGGACGGAAAGCGTGTGTATATCACGGAAGTAGTAGCAGATAGTGTGCAGTTCTTGGAAAGTAAAAAGAGCGATGAGAGCGCACAGAACGAAGCCACAGGGGCATATACACAAAACGACGAATACGCGGATTATGCGGCAGATATACAAGATGATGATCTGCCTTTCTGATGAGGAGGAAACGAAGATGAATGAGAACAGTTTATTAGAATATTTCAACTACATAGTTAGACAAGCAGATATGGCAAGAACGCATTCACAGAAGCATGATTTGAAGTTTAGAGAAAATTGCCAAAAGATTAGGGAGACTATCGAAAAGGCAACACCAAAAAAGCCTAATTGGATATATGATGATGAGCCTTTATGTCCTTACTGCGGTGAAGTGTTAGATGGAACAGAGGTACATTGTGATGAATGTGATCAGCGATTAGATCGGAGTGAATGGTAATGACTAAAGAAGAATGTGCGGCATATAAGGACGGGAAGTGCCTCAAGTACGATAATGAAGTAGAAACAAAGGAGGAACAGCAATGAAATGGATCCTACTAACAGCGGCATTCCTCGTAGTATGGCTATATGCAGCATTCAAGAGCGGAGGTGATGATCATGAACGCTAAGCGGTGCGATCGGTGTGGAAAGTATTATGTAACAGATGGCGAGCATATATATTGTGATGGTGAAAGTATAACGGTATTTTCCGATGTTGGTAAAAGAGTTTCTGACAGAAAAGCCGCATACGACCTATGCGAAAACTGCGCTGAAAGTTTTGAAAAGTGGCTGCGGCTAGACAATGGAAATACTTAAACTTTTCATTGCCTTTCTTGGCAGGTATAGACATAGGGATGGCGATAGCGTTGTATGTGTTGAGAGACAGAAAGGGTGATGACAATGTTTAATATAATGATTGGCGCATTGTGTGTAATTGGTTTTACGACTATATGCTTTCTCACAGGCAGAGCATATGAAAAAGTGAAAGGGAAAAATCATGATGATTGGGTTGAAACTACGATGATGGGCTTTTTGTGGATAGGCGTAGCAGCAAGTTTTATAATCATCTCTTATTTGATTGGGCGAGAGGTTGGCAGATGAAAGCGCCGGAGGAGTAAAGGAAAGCAATGATTGAGAAAGGGGTGTAAGTGTGGATTGGCGTAACGAAATTGTACCTAAGGAATATGACAAAGAAGAACAGATGAAAGAACATATCAAAGAAGAATTAAAATGCTTTTATTTGTATCTTAGCTTGTATCAGGAATTGGAGAAAGAGAAGATCAGAATAAAAAACAAGCCAAACAGTAGTGGCAGTGTTATTAAAGCACCAGATAATCCACAGGCAAAAGATGGTATACAGCATTATAGAGCGCTTTCGCTAGGGGAAATAGAAGCCATGCAAAAGCCATATGCTCAAAAACTTGACGGAATAAGCAGGTGGTTAGATGTACTTACATATCCTCAATACAAAATAGCGTTGTCATATATCATGAAGTATCGTTGCGACAACGCAGAGAAAGTGAAAGAAGAAACAGGGTACGAAAAAGACACCATTTACAAGTACACCAATAACATAATCACTAGAATTTTGAGCAAAATAAATAAAATTTTATAAAACTATCCAGTCGCTGGATAGGGGTTGACATGATATAATGATATTGTGGATATGTGGGGAAACCTGACAACCCCATGATCCGCATGCCTTTGATTCCTCTTAGGTATACATTCTTTCTCTCTTTTACAGAGCCGGTGAAAGCCCGGCATACATGCCAGCAAGCCATAGTGGCGTACCTCCTGTATGAATCAGTGCAAGTCTGATGTGCTGGCTTTGATCGAATAAAGATCGTCAATAACAGGTCTGAACCTTCTGTCGTGAAGAACCCCTACATTGACGTTACTTCAGAAAAAAATGGCAAGAACGGAGATGGAATATCCGGCGCTAAAGCGTTTGGCGGATAGATCCATTATGCGAAACCTAGGAAAGCATTGTCCGTTTAGCCTATGGGCGTGTTGGGGCTACATAGGCAAAACAAAAGTGATAGGCATCCAAAAGGGTGCTTTTTAATTTGTAAATATCACAGACAATTATTGACATATGCAGTCATATGTAGTACAATGTATTACAGAAAGAGGTGATATTGTGAGTTTCTCAATCAGAATGAATGAACAAGAAGAAAAACTGTTCAAAAGTTATGCAGATTTTCATGGATTTTCTTTAGGAGAGGCATTTAAAACCGCTCTACTAGAAAAAATAGAGGATGAGTATGATATTGCGTTAGCAGAGAAGGCACATAATGAATATGTGAAGGATCCTCAAACGTTATCTCATGAGGAATTTATGAAAGAATTAGGATTATGAGTTACAAAGTTGAATATTCAAAAACAGCGCAGAAACAAATCAGGAAACTAGATAACTACACAAAAGTCATGCTAATGAATTGGATTAACAATAATCTTGTTGATTGTGATGATCCTAGAAGTAAAGGTAAAGCGTTAAAAGGTAATTTAAAAAGCCAGTGGCGTTATCGAGTAGGGAATTATAGAATTTTGTGTGACATTGAAGATGGAAGGCTTGTAATCTTGGTAATTAGTGTAGGACATAGAAAAGATATTTATGAATAGCACCCCAAGCGGTGCTTTTCTTTTACCCGGAAAGGAGTGTGATAGGATGCCTAAAAAGAAATCAGAAAACAGAATAAAAGCACATGATCTGTACGATCTTCACCAGGGCAATATCACTAACCGGGAGATTGCAGAAAAATTGGGCGTAAGTGAGAAATCAGTATCAGGATGGAAGTCATTGGATGGGTGGGAAAACAATCTTAGTACTAAGATAAAAAATGGCAAAAGTACTAAGATAAAACAGAGTACTAAGAAAAGTACTAAGATAAAGAAAAAAGGCGGTCAACCGGGCAATCAGAATGCCAAAGGAAAGAACCTGAAAAACCAAAACGCAAGAAAGCATGGATTATATTCTAAATGGCTCCCGCCGGCGATCAATGAGATCATTAAGGAAATGCCCGAGGATCCGCTGGATATCATATGGTGCAATATAGAAATGCAGCTTGCTAACATCCTGCATTCACAGAAGATACTTCATGTAGAAAGCAAAGAGGAGTGGAGCAAACAAGTAAATACATTACAGGCGTATAGTCGCTCCATGGCTGATTTAGATAAGATGATACGATCATATTATGATATCCTAGATCGTCGATCAGAAACCGCAAGTGACTATCAAAAGGAGCGTATTAGGATGATCCAGGCGCAGACAAAGAAGATAACAGGCGAGGACAACGAGATCGAGGATGTCAGTGAAATAGAGGAACAGATCTATGGCAAGCATACGTAAAACGACGATCCCTTTTATTTTCGGAGATAAGCATAAAAACTATATTCGTAAATGTGGCAGCTGTATCTATAACGTCGCGGAAGGCGCTGTTCGTGCCGGAAAGACAGTGGATAATGTTTTCGCCTTTGCCCATGAACTGAAAAGGACGAAAGACAAGATTCATTTGGCAACCGGATCCACAATGGCAAATGCAAAACTGAATAT